>JBGPGJ010000062.1:0-8465 GCA_041483795.1 Sulfurifustaceae bacterium | reverse complement strand
TCGCGCTCGAAAGCGGCTAGCACTACTCGCAGCAGTCCGGAATTGTCGGTGCTGGTGGTGGTGGCCAGTTTGATGACGCGTTCGGCGCCGCTCACGGTCGCCGTCGCAAGGACGCACATGGCGGCCGACACGCACAAGAGGAGATATCGCCGGAGGATTTTGTTCATATAGGTGGAAATCCGCTATTTTTTTGAGGCGGTTGCAACTCCGGTGCCAGCAGGCTGACTCGGTAAATCTTGTAGTTTATTGGTGTTTGAAGCAGTTTCGATTTGACACTCGTATCAAATTGACGCAAGGTTAACGAATCTTTGTGTCGAAATGACTCAGCGCTGATGGGGTCGAAGTATCCGCCTCGTGTCACCGGATTCACTCGGATGCCAGGGTCGGGATACCAATAACATAAGTTATATTGCCGCGAGAGGGTGACGCGCCGTGGAATCCGTAGTGAACGCATTGTTTGCCGGCGAGACAGGCCATGCCAATCCGGATGTTCTGGGGAAACACCAGACATCCATTCTGATCGTTGACGACGAACCGGGCATCCGCAGCTTTCTACAGCGCGCTCTGGCTAAAGAGTACGGGCTGGTCGAAGCGGTTGAAAGCGCAGAGGCGGTGGAGCCGCTGCGCGCGCGCTGTCGTTTCGACATCCTGATCGTTGACATCAGTTTGCCCGGCCGTTCGGGACTCGAATGGATCGAGGAGCTTCGTCGTTGCGGCGACAATTCCGACGTCATCTTTATCACCGCCTACGCGGATCTGAACGCCACCATCGGCGCGCTGCGCGCCGGTGCGGCGGATTTCATTCTCAAGCCTTTCCGAGTCGAGCAACTCCTCGCTTCCGTCGAGCGCTGTCTCGCGCGTCGCGCGGCGGCGCGTGAGCGCGCCGGGCTCGGGCGCGAAAGCGATGCCGAACGGCGCTACGGCGATGCCGATATGATCGGCCAAGGCGCGGAAATGCAGGAGATTCGTCGCGTCATCGAGCGTGTCGCGCCGACGCCAGCGTCGGTGTTGATCGAGGGCGAGACCGGCGTCGGCAAAGAATTGGTGGCGGCCGCGATTCACCGCCACAGCGGCCGGCGCGGTCCCTTCGTCGCGCTCAACTGTGTGGCGATTGCGCCGGAGCTTTTCGAAAGCGAGCTGTTCGGTCATACCAAGGGTGCGTTCACCGGCGCCCACCAGTCGCGCGAGGGGCTGTTCGCGGCGGCCAAGGGCGGCACGCTGTTCCTCGACGAGATCTCCGAAATGCCGCCGCCGCTGCAGGGCAAGCTTCTGCGTACGCTCGAAAACCGGCGCATCCGACCGGTCGGCGCCGATCAAGAAATTCCGGTGGACGTTCGCCTCGTCACCGCGACCAACCACAAGCTCGCGGACGTAGTACGCAGCGGCGCGTTCCGCGAGGACCTGTACTTCCGTCTCAACGTCATGAGTCTGAGAGTACCCGCGTTGCGCGAGCGCGGCGCGGATATTCCGGAACTGCTGGAGCACTACTCGCGCAAGCTTGCCGACGAACTCGGGGTAGCAGTGTACCGCTTCAGTCCGGAAGAGATCGCACGGTTGCAAGCCTATCCGTGGCCCGGCAACGTGCGCGAGCTGCGCAACGTGGTCGAGCGCACCTTGCTCTTCGGCCGTCCTCCGTGGGACAGCATCGGCGCGGCTAATGGTCACGAAGCGTCGGCCAAGCCCGCGACCAATGGCTTTCCGGCGGACTGGACGTTGGATGAAGTGGAGAAACACCACGCGTTGCGCGTGCTTGGCGCCGCGCGCGGCAACAAGTCCGAGGCCGCGCGCCGTCTCGGGGTTTCGCGTAAGACACTCGAGCGAAAATTGGTATCCTGGCCGAAGACAGAGCAGCCGACGGGATAACCGCAACCACGACGCAAGACGCGAGGGCAGACGATGTGGAATTCTCTGCGCCAACGTTTCCAATCGACACTGCGCTACAAGTTGTTGGCACTGGTGTTGTTACCGCTGTTGGCGGCGATGGCGGCCACTCTCGGTTACACCCTCTATTGGTTCCATAGCTACACCCAGGAAACCCTGCATTTCGCGGTGCGCGACGATCTTACGCTCGCGCGTCACGCATTGCGGCAATTGCAGGACGATTACCAGTTGGAATTGCAGCAACTCGCCGAGTCGGGGCAGTTTCACGCGTTGCTACAAAAACAGGACCAGACGGCGATCCAGCGCGCGCTGCGGCGCGTGCGCGACACGAAAGGCTTCGCGTTTCTGCATGTGACAGGCGTTACCGGGGACTGGCTCTATGAAAGCGCCGATTCACGGCGCACGAGCAAGCCGAGCCCGCTCACGGATCGCGCCGCTCGCGGATTTCCAGGCGCGGCGCTTGAGGTTTTTCGCGTCGAAGACCTACAGCGCGAGGCGGGACGGCTTACCGATCGGGCGCGCGTCGAGTGGCGCCAGGGCGAGGGGAGCGAGGAGCGCGGGCTCGTGTTGCGGCTGGTCCAGCCCATCACCGATGAACAGGGACGCGTCTCCATGGCGCTCGACGCGGCGGTGCTACTCAACCGTAACAGCACAGCGCTCGATGCGATCCGCAATCGCATCTTTGCCGCCGGGTCGTTACCGCCGGACGCCGAGCCTATCGTCACGCTGCTGCTCGAAGACACGCGTATCGCTGCGGCGACGAGTGTGCTCGGTGGACTCGTCGGCGCGCGCGCGCCGTCGGAGTTACGCGCGCGCCTCACCGAAAAAAGCGATTTCTGGATCGGGCGCGACGAACTCGACGGTCAGCAGTATATCTCCGCCTACGGCACGCTCTATGACGTCAACGGCCAGCGCATCGGGACACTCCAGGTCGGCGTTCGCGCCAGTGCGTTCGGCGCCGGCTACTATCGCGCCGCGGCGCTGTTGCTGCTGCTGTTCCTGGCGGTGACGGGGATCGCGGCGTGGTTCGCCGTGCGCGGTGTGCGTTCGGTGATCAAGCCGATCGAGGCCATGGCCACGGTTGCACGCGCGACCCAAGCGGGGCAGGACCGGCGCATCGGACCTATCGGTGCCAAGGACGAGATCGGCGAGCTGGCGCACCAGTTCGACGCGATGCTCGATCAGTTGGCGGCGCGCAATCGTGAAATCCAACGCGCGGCGGCGGCGCTCGAGATCAAAGTCGTCGAACGCACGCGCGAGCTGGCGCAGAAGAATGCCGAGCTGCAGACGACCATCACGCTTCTTGAACAAACGCGGGAACAGCTTGTGCTCGCAGAAAAACTGTCGGCGCTCGGACAGATGGCGGCCGGTATTGCGCACGAGATCAACAACCCGGCCGCCGTGATCCTCGGCAATCTCGACGTATTAAGCGCAGAGCTCGGCGCGCAGGCACAGCCGGTGGCGCGCGAGATCGAGCTGATCGCGCAGCAGGTCGAGCGCATCCGGCACATCGTGACCAGCCTGCTGCAATTCGCGCGCGCGCGACCGGGCGCGGGGCCGATCGCGGACGTTAGCGTCAACCAGTCGGTGGAAGACGTGCTGCCGCTCGTGGCGCACGTGCTCAAGGCGAAATCCATCGTCTTGCGGCGCCGGCTCGATGCCAGCGGTACCGTCGCGATCAACCTATTCGACCTCGAACAGGTGCTTATCAATTTGATCGTCAATGCGGCGAAAGCCTGTAACGAAGGCGGAGTGATTGAAGTCGTCACCGCGGACCGGGCAGAAGGCGGTGCGGTGATCAGCGTGCGTGACAACGGACGCGGGATTCCGTTGGAACATCGGAGACGAATCTTCGATCCTTTCTTCACCACGGATTTGCAACACGGCGTCGGGCTCGGGCTTTCGGTCAGCTACGGACTCGTACGCCGTTACGGCGGGGACATCACCGTTAAATCCAAGATAGGGCAGGGGAGCGTGTTCCGCATTTGGCTATTGCGCCGCCCGGAGTTGGTGGCCGATGGGACGACCCTGGAGCATACACAAACAACACCAAGCGAGGAGCTGAGCTATGGCTGAGACAAAGTTCAACGAGGAAACTTTCAACCTCGAAATACGCAAATTCCTGAAAAAGGTCGGTGTCAACTCGCAGCGCGAGATCGAGCGCGCCGTACGCGAGGCGCTAAAGTCGGGAGCGCTGAAAGGCGGCGAACGGCTGCACGCGCAGATGACACTGTCGATCCCCGAAGTGAAGCTGACTTATAAAGTCGAGGACGACATTGCACTGAGTTGAAGCCCAGCCAGCTTCTAGCAGGCTGTTGAAAAACAGCCTGCTAGGCGCCACAGGGATGTGCCGCATCATTTTTCAAACACGCAAGTGTTTGAAAAATGGAGCAAGCCGCGGACATGCGCCGCGGCGAAGCGAGTTGAAAAAGGCCATGGATGGCCTTTTTCAACATCCTGTTAGACAAAAAAATGAGCGTTGGATTGCTCACGTCGATCTGGATGGACTGCATGCAAAGTCGCAGTGGGCAACGAGCCACCAAATGCGTCAATGCAAGACCTGCCGCGGCGCCCCCTGACGGTGCTACCGCGACCTGATCCGCTGCGTCGGACCGCGTCCTGGCCCGGCATCCTCGCTGGTAGCGAAGCGCGCCGCGCCGATGCGCAGGATTAGCGCCGCCACGGTCAACAACACGATCGCGCCGGTGATGATAAGAATCTTGTCGACAGGCAATAGCTTGATGTCGATAACGAGAAACCGGGTCATCGCGGTGATTGCGACGTACAACAGGAACTGGACCGGCAGATGCTCGGTCTTGAAGTAGATGCCGACCATCGCTCCCAGCTCCAGGTAGATGAACAGCAACAAAATATCGTCGAGCCCCGCGCTCTGCTGCTGCATCAGCCCCCAGTAGGTATGCACCGCCGCCCACACGATGGTGCCGCCGATGACAAAAAGCGCCACCAGTTGAAAGCTGTCTACGAGGAAGCCGCCGAACCGGTCAATACGGCCACGATATTTCGTCATTCGTACTCCCCCACGCCGGAATTCTGTTTCACCATGATCGATTGCTCTTTCGACAGGGTGGAAACTATCCGCTATAGATCATCTTTCCCGCATCGCTGAAATCGTAACCCCCGAGCAAGCGCGCCCAGCGTTGGCACTCCGCGCCTTTGAGTTGTTCGAGCAGTTTGTGGAACAACGTGCGGAAGTAAATGCCGCGGTAGAGCACGAGATCGTAAGCCTCCCAGCCAATCGGGAGAAACTCCAATCCGAACTCGGTGGCGGCGGCGCGCGCGCCAGGGGCGACGTCCGCTTGGTCCATGGCGACCAGCGCTGCCGCTTCGCGTTCCGAGTACGCCTGCCCCGTGACGCGCAGCGACGAGGAATCTACACCGTGATGTACCAGCGTCTCGCGCAGGAAGCGTTGCGAACCCGCGCCTTCCTGACGCATGGCCCAGCGAACGCGCGACTCGAACAGTGAGCGCAGATCGCCGGCGTCAGGACGCATGCCGGGGGCGAGGATCAGGCCCTGCTCGCGACAAAACGCGCGCAGCACCACCCATTCGCGGTGCTGCGGGTACTGGCGGATCACGGCGAGGTGGCGGTGTTCGCTTTCCTTGGCCGGACCCCAATGTATCCCGCAGATGTCGGCGCGATGGTGCGCCAGCAGCCCGAGCCCGAGTTGCGTGCCGGTGCTGGTGTACGTGACGAGCGCGCGGCCCTGGATCTCGTGCGTGAGTTGCATGATCGCGCGAAACAGCAGCGGATCGTCGCTACCCGCCACCACGAGCCGGTCGGTGAGCACTCCGCCGTGCGCGGATTCGAACAACCACTGGTCCACGAGCTCGCGCGGGAACAGCCACTTGCCCGTGACCTTGGTTGCGGGAATCACGCCTTCGGCGGCGAGCGAGTAAACCTTCTTCTCGTGCAGGTCGAGGTATTCCGCAACCTGCTTCACGCTCATGAAACGCGAGTTCGCGCCTGTCGGCGTTGCGGCGCCGTTGCGTGCGGGTGCGGCGTTGTTGGCTGCGACGGAAGTGAGGTCGGTTGCGAGCGGCGTACTCATGCGGACTCCGCGCGCACCTCATCCGCCCGACCCGCGGGACGCGGAGAAGGACGCATGTCGAAGATCACGTCCTGCACGCCATTGTATACGAGGAAGTGCGTTCCCTTCACGCGTGCAATCATCACGATGCCGAGCTGCTGCGCGAGCTCGAGTCCCATGTGCGTGATTCCGGAGCGCGAGAGCAGTACTGGGATGCCCATGTGTGCTGCCTTCATGACGATCTCGGACGTCAGCCGTCCGGTGGTGTAAAAAATCTTGTCGCCGCCCGTGATACCGTCAAGCCACATGCGGCCGGCGATCGCATCGGCCGCGTTGTGCCGTCCCACATCCTCGACGAAGATCCGTACCTCGGTCCCATGGCATAGTGCGCATCCGTGCACGGCGCCCGCGGAACGATAAATCTCGTTATAGCCGCTGAGCGTGCGCAGCAAGCCATAGACGAGCGATTGGCGCAACTGCACCTGTGGCAGCTTTACGTCGAAGAGTTTGTCGAGCGTGCAACTAAACACCGTGCCCTGCCCGCAACCGGTCGTGACCGTGCGGTTGGCGAGCTTCTTTTCCCAGTCGACGATGCCTTGGCCGTTCGTGGTTTCGATCAACACCACTTCGCGATCCCAGTTCACCTCGACCGATTTTATTTCCTCGATGCGCTCGATCAGACGTTGGTTGCGCAGATAACCGAGCGCGAGTTCCTCGGGGTGCGTGCCGAGCGTCATTAGCGTGACGACCTCGCGATCGTCCACCTTGAGCGTGAGCGGGAATTCGCCAGCGACACATAAGTCGCGCCGCTCGCCGTATTCGTCCACGGCGGTGACCGCATGCGTGGGGGCCAGGCCGGCGCGCGTCATCTGGGGCGTGTAGCGCGCGGCGTCCATGCTTATCCCCCGGTGACGCTCATGTGGCGCAGGATTACCGGCGCCTGCGCGAGGTTGAAATCGTGACCCTTGGGTTTGATCGCCATCGACGCGACGATCGTGCGTTTGAGCGCATCGAGGTCGTCGGGCTGACTTCCAGCATGGCCGCGCAGCACGGCGCGCAAGTCGGTGGAATGTTCCTGTCCGAGACAGAGCAGCAGCCGGCCTTCGGTGGTGACGCGCACGCGATTGCAGGTAGAGCAGAAATTGTGCGAGTGCGGCGAGATGAAGCCGACGCGCGTTTCCGTGCCGGCCACGCGGTAGTAACGCGCCGGCCCGCCGGTGGATTCGGTGGTCGGCACCATCGTATAGAGACGTTCAAGATCGGCTTTGATGCGATCGCTCGAGTAATAGGCCTCGGCGCGGTCATGGTCGCCGATCACACCGAGCGGCATTTCCTCGATGAAGCTGATGTCCATGCCGCGATCGATGGCGAACTGCGTGAGCGCACCGACTTCGTCGTGATTGCGGTTTTTAAGGATAACGGTGTTGAGTTTCAGGCGCTCGAAGCCGGCGCGGCGCGCGGCCTCGATGCCGCGCAGCACCTTACTCAGGTCGCCCACGCGCGTGATATGGCGGAAGCGCTCGGGATCGAGGCTGTCGAGGCTGATGTTGATGCGCCGCAGGTTTGCGGCACGCAGGCTTGCCGCCATATGCTCGAGCTGCGAGCCGTTCGTCGTCAGCACCAGCTCATGGAGTCCGGGAAGTCGCCCGATCCCGCGTGCGAGCCACAGTACGTTCTGACGCACCAGCGGTTCGCCGCCCGTGAGCCGGATCTTGGTGACGCCCAGCTCGACGAAGGCGCGCGCAACCTGCAGCAGCTCCTCGAGGCTTAGAATCTGCGCGCGCGGCAGAAACGTCATCTCCTCGCTCATGCAATACACGCAGCGGAAGTCGCAGCGGTCGGTGACCGAAATCCGCACATAGGTCACGTGGCGGTTGAAGCGATCTATCAGCCGCGTGGGGTGGGGGTCGGGTGCATTCACGATAGGGTCCTAGCTAGCTGGACGTTACTTAAAATAGCGCTTTTTGCCCTTGGTTCGTTGCTCGGCAGCAAGAAGCATACCGCGATACCGACATTCATGTGTGACGGAGTTTCATGCGTCTTCAATAGCAACGGTCCGGAAGAGAGTCCAAAGTGGGTTAAGTCGATTGCGTCAAAATGACGCAATCTCCGATCCGTTGCATTTTTTTGTACCAAACGTCCTTGCGCTATTCAGTGTCATCCTGTGCTGGTATAGCAGTTTCTCCGAGAATGCCATTGGTATGCAACTTGCCTCAAAGCCCGCCGTAAAACCCTGAACGGCCTTATGTCCAACTCCGATTTGCACGGCGTACCGATGAACGAGATTCCGCTGTCGGTGATCACCGCGCGCGAACCGGTGCAGGATAACCCCTGGATCAGTGAACGTTGGCGTGTGCTTGGGGTCGTGGCCGGCGCTAACGGGGGCGCTGGGCCAATTGAACGACTCTTGCTGCGATCCGGACCCGAGGGCGAGCAGTATCTATGGACTGGTTTCGTGTTGCGGCTGCGCCCGGTCGAGGTCGAGAGTTACTACTACAACCTCATCGGCGATAACCCGAGCGTATACATCTATTG
>JBGPGJ010000061.1:0-8516 GCA_041483795.1 Sulfurifustaceae bacterium | reverse complement strand
GGTCCGGCGCCTGGCCGGCGGCCCACGCGAGGGGGGCGGCGCCTATCGCACCCAGCAGCATCGCGACGCCCATCGTTATTGCAACTATTAAAGGAGTACGCATGGCGTTTCCTCTTGCCGCGGGTGATGAAGCAAACCCACTCGTGGGATGTGCTTGTTCGTCGATCCAGAATACTCCAAGTTCGGCCAATGACAAGTCCTTGGCGAGGCAGCGCGCGGAATCACTTGCGCTCGAATAACGCCATCTCGTCTTTGATCGCGCTGATGCGTGCCTCGATGCTGGAGGCTTGATAAAAGTTATCGCCGGCGTATCGCAGTGCGAGCCGCAATTGCTCCAGCGCGGCCTTGGGGTCGCCGTTGAGGTAATAATGTTCGGCCATCGCTTTGTGGGCGTCGAATGGATGGCCGCTGTCGCCAGCCGCCTGCGCCAGCAGGCGGTATAAGATGGGATCGTCGGTCGTTTGTCGTACCGCGATTTTTAGTAATTCGTATGCCCGTGGAGTCTGTCTAACCTTGAGCAGCGCCTCGGCGTAATAGCGCAGCAGTCCCGGATGAGTGGGGGTGGTTTTGTAGGCTTGGGCGTAAATCGCGAGCGCAGGATCGGTTCGTTGCGCCGTCATCTCGATTTCCGCCTGCAAGATGCGGTAGTAAACGCGATTCGGTTGGTGCGCCACGAGTTTCTGGGTCTCGGCGCGCGCGCCGGCAAAATCGCGGTTGCGTAGCAAGGCAAGCGCGTAGCCGTAACGTTCCGCGTACACGTCACGGTACTTGCCCTGATCGAGATTGACGCGAAAGCCGCGCACGACTTCGACGCTGTTGCCGGAAGCGGTCGCGCGCAATTTGGCGTGGACGTGCAGGTAATCTTGGCTGTCGCGCGCGGCGCGCGCCGGCAATCGCTCGGCGCGATTGCGCGCGTCCGCGATGCGGCTGGTGGTGACCGGGTGCGTGCGCAGAAACTCCGGCAGATCCGTCAAGTTTGTTTCATTGACGCGGTTCAGCGCCTGCATGCGCTCGAAAAACGTCGGCATACCCTGCGGATCGAAACCAGCGCGTGCAAGGGTCCCCATGCCGAGCCGGTCGGCTTCTTCCTCGAAGGTGCGCGTGAAGCTTATGCTGCGTTGTGTCATCAGGGCGGTCGTAGCCGCGATGCCGGCCTCCGCGCCCTGGCCGTGCCCCGAACCGGCGAGCAGAATCGAAGCCAGAATTGCCGCCAGCGCCGGTAGGGCGGTGCGTTCCGAGTCCGCGATCATTCGCGGAATATGTCGTTGAGCGACGTGGGTGATTTCGTGTGCCAGTACCGAAGCGAGTTCCGATTCACTCTGGGTCGAAAGAATGAGCCCGGTGTGCACAACCACGAAACCGCCCGGCACGGCGAAGGCGTTGATAGTCGGATCGTTTATGATGAAGAAATGGAAATCCTTGTTGGGCGTGTCGGCGTAGGCAACCAGTCGTTGCCCCAACGACTGAATGTAACTGTTCAGTTCGGGGTCATCCACGAACGCAAGCGACCGGCGCGCCTGGCGCATGAAGTCCTCGCCCAAGCGGCGCTCCTGCGCGGGCGAGATCGCGGCGGCGGATTCGTCGCCGAGGTCGGGCAGGTTGATGTTCTCAACCGCGCGCACCGGCGCCAGCCCCTGTGCGAGCACGGCCCATGCGATCAGTAAGCGTGGCAAAAGATGTCGAGTCACGGTAGCGGGTTGGACCGGATATATTTGAAGACGCTCAATAATCTTTCTAATAGTGCCAGCTACCCCGAAAGCGACGACCGCCTACCCGGGGTTTTCCCCGACGGAGCCTGGTGTCCGCCCACGGACTCCCGACGGGGTGCCGCGTCTTTGGTTTTGGGCGGGCTTCCTACCCAGCATATCAAAAAGGTATTAATATTCTATCAAAACAAGAGTCTGAGGAACTCGATGTGCTGCCATGGCCGCAACGGGGGTAATCGCCAGGCGGCGGAGTACAGACGCCGCGATACCTTAATTTAAGTCTGACTTGCGCGGCAGGACTAGCGCTCGGCGGCAATACGGCCAAGCCCTATTCCTCTCGCCGGAGAGACAATGGCTGACGTCGAGTTGGACGCCCGCGGTTTCAACTGCCCGCTTCCCATTCTGCGCGCCAAGAAGGCGCTCAACGACATGCGCAGCGGCCAAACGCTTGAGATCGTCGCCACCGATCCGGGTTCGGCGCAGGATTTCCGGGTGTTTGCCGCGCGCACCGGTCACGTATTGCTTGGACTCTCCGAGGCGGGCGGGGAGTGCACCATTCTTCTTAAAAAGATGTAACGTCAGCGGCGTTGACAACTCATCCCCGGCTGCTTCAATTAGGGATGCGCATTTCAGCCGGAATTTCGTAACCTTATATTAATACGCCAATGTCCGAGACCACATCGCCGAAAACCCTCGCCGCGGCGTCCGAGGCTGGCGCCGCCCAAGCGGCCATCGGCGCCAGCACCGATCCGCTTAAGCTTCTCGGCCAAGTGCTGGCGCATGCCGTGAAGGTCGGTGCCTCCGACATTCATCTGCGCACGCGCAATCATCCGATCCTGCGCGTGGACGGGGCGCTGCGGGCGCTACGCGAGATTCCGCCGTTGCCGGCGGAGTTCATGGAGCGACTGTCGCGCACGATGATGTCGGCGCGCTTGCAACAGATGTTCGAGAAGCAGCACCAGGTGGATCTCTCGATCGGTTTTAAGGACATCGGGCGCGTGCGCGCCAACCTGTTCTACCAGCGCGGTTCGATCGGCATGGTGTTGCGCGTGATCAACACCAACATCCCCACGCCTGAAGAACTGCACCTGCCCAGTATCGTCTCCGATCTGATGAATCTCGAACGTGGCCTGGTGCTTATCACCGGTGCCACGGGTTCGGGAAAATCCACGACGCTCGCGTCCATCACCAACCAGATCAACATGACGCGCAGCGACCACATCATCACCATCGAAGACCCGATCGAGTTCTTATTCACCGAGAAAAAATCGATCATTACCCAACGCGAAGTGGGCATTGACACCAACACCTTTGCCGAAGCCATGCGCGCCGCGCTACGCGAAGACCCGGACGTGATTCTGCTCGGTGAAATGCGCGACCCGGAGACGATCGAAACCGCAATGCTCGCGGCCGAAACCGGCCACTTGGTATTCTCGACGGTGCACTCGCCGGCGGCGGCCGAAACGGTCTCGCGCATTATCACCACCTTCGCCGCGGAGGGTCAACCCTCGGTGCGCGCCAAGCTCGGGCAAAATCTGCGCGCGGTCGTGTCGCAGCGGCTGCTGCCGCACAAGAGCGGTAACGGGCGCACCGTGGCCTGCGAGGTGATGACGGTGTCGCAGTTGGCGCGCGAACTTATCCTCGACCCACTCAAGGTCAAGGACCTCGCGGATCTCATCAAGAAGGGCACCGTGGCCGACGGCATGATGAGCTTCGACCAGTCGCTCTTTACCTTGGTGCGCTCAGGCGACATTGACGAGGAAACCGCGCTTTACTACTCCACCAGTCCGACCGATCTCAAACTCAAGTTGGAAGGGTATTAGTTTTTGTTTTTCCTGAATGATTCGTTTTAACGGATCATTTAGGACGTTGAATTTACGTTTAGCAAAGTCAATTGCGTTTGCCACGTACGGTCAATTCATGGCCATGAACATAATGCGCATTGTGGCAACTTTCCTGCTGAGTATTTTCCTATGCCTGGTCGTGGCAGCCGCGCATAGTGAGTCCACGGCGGAGTCGGTTTACACCGAGGTGTTCTATCCGAGCGGAAGCCTGAGTATCCAGGCCTATCTGTACAAGCCCTCTGGCAACGGCCTCTTTCCGGTTGTCATTTACAACCACGGTTCGCGCGTGGGGCGCGAGCGGCAATCGCTGCCGTTCCCGCATGTGGGAAAGTTACTGTCACGCGCGGGATATGTGGTACTGGTGCCTGAGCGTCGCGGTTACGGTAAATCCGATGGACCGGTGGACACCGCAACCGGAGGCTCGGTGGTCCCTAGATTGCAAGCAGAGGCCGATGACGTGCTCGCGGCGCTCGATTATGTGCGCACGCTACCATTCGTTGCGCCGAAACGAATCGGCATCATGGGTTGGTCGTATGGCGGCATTGTTACGATGTTCTCCGTGAGCCGCAGTGCCGAATTTGTCGTGGCCGTGGATCAGGCTGGCGGTGCGCAGAGCTGGAAGGGAAACTCACTGGTGCGCGGCGCGCTCACGGATGCCGCGGAAAAATCGACAACGCCGACATTGTTTCTGGTCGCGGAAAATGACGCCACTACCGACTCCATCACTACCCTCGCCGAAATCTACAAGCGGCGCGGGATACCACACCGGACGGTGATCTACCCGGCGTTTATTCCCGAAAACCGAGATGCATCGTCGGGGCCCGGTCACCAGATATTCTCAGCGCGGGGCGTCAAGTTCTGGGAAGAGGATGTGCTCGAGTTCCTAGGTCGTTACCTCGGCGCGACCTCTCCCAAGGCGCCCGGCGGTGCCGATCCGTCGAAGTCGCGGCAATAACTTTCTTGTTTCCCCTTGGTGGATATTGCGGCTAATGTAAATTCGTGCTGCC
This sequence comes from Sulfurifustaceae bacterium, assembly GCA_041483795.1. GTDB lineage: Bacteria > Pseudomonadota > Gammaproteobacteria > Acidiferrobacterales > Sulfurifustaceae > JAHFQD01. Next base: position 3,959 of record JBGPGJ010000061.1, on the reverse strand, counting down.
GGGCGTAATTCGCCGGCTGCAAGCACTGGTCACGTCACAGCGTGACTAACATGGCCATCACGGCGGTGAACATCACGGCAGTGGCGAGCCAGCCTAAAATCTTCAGTTGCGAGGTGACCACGAACGGGCCCATGATCTTGGGTTGCGACGCCAGCACCATCATGACCGCCATGATCGGGACCGAGATCACGCCGTTGATGACCGCGCTCCAGAAAAGCGCCTTGATCGGGTCTATCGGCGTGAAGTCGAGCATGGTTCCGCCCAGGGTGGCGAAGGCGATGACGATATAGAATTCCTTGGCCTCGATCCACTTGCGATCGAGTCCCTGCGGCCAGTCGAAGCTTTCAACCACGGCATACGCAGCGGCGCCCGCGAGCACGGGCACCGCAAGCATACCGGTGCCGATGATGCCGAGGGCGAACACGACGAAGGTAAATTCGCCTGCAATCGGACGCAGTGCCTCGGCCGCTTGTGCCGCGGTCTCGATGTTCGTCACCCCGGCGGTGTTTAGCGTCACCGCGGCGGCGAGGATGATGAAGAAGGCGACGAGGTTGGAGAATCCCATGCCGACGTAGGTATCTATCTTGATGCGTCGCAGATGCTTGCGCGCCTGCGCCGGCGAATGAAACAGCGCCGCTGCTTTCGGGTCGGCACGCAGTTCCTCGACCTCCTGTGAGGCTTGCCAAAAGAATAGATACGGGCTGATGGTGGTGCCGAAAACCGCCACCACGACCGTGATGAAATCCGCGCGCAGTGAAATGCGTGGAAGCAGCGCCTGCCACAATACTTGATCCCACGGCACGTGCACCATGAACACCACCGCGACGTAGGCGAGCAACGCCAGCGTGAGCCATTTGAGCACGCGCACGTAGCGCTGGTAGGGCATGTATACCTGCAGTGCGAGCGAGAGCAGGCCGAAGACAATCGCATGGCCGTGTTGGCCGCCGCCGACCAGCAGTCGCAGCGCCTCGCCCATCGCGGCGATGTCGGCGGCGATGTTGATGGTGTTGGCGATCGCAAACATCAGCACGATCGCGTACAGCAGCCAGCGCGGAAACACGCGGCGTATATTGGCGGCCAGGCCCTGACCGGTGACGCGACCGATACGCGCGCTGACCATTTGAATGCCGACCATGAGCGGATAGGTAAACAGCATCGTCCACAGCATGCCGAAGCCGAACTGTGCGCCGGCCTGGGAGTAAGTCGCGATGCCGCTCGGGTCGTCATCGGCCGCCCCGGTGATGAGGCCGGGGCCAAGGCGGCGCACCGCGAAGCGGTTGAGACGATAAAGATGCCGATACCGACGGCGGTTTTCGCGCATGCGAACGTTTTTAAAAGCCGACTAAAGAGTTTCCGCCGCGTAGTCCGCCAGCCGCGAGCGTTCGCCGCGTTGTAGCGTCACGTGGCCGCTGTGTTCCCACTGCTTGAAGCGATCAACCACATAGGTGAGCCCCGAGGTTGTTTCGGTTAAGTAGGGCGTGTCGATCTGGGCGATGTTGCCGAGGCAGACGATCTTGCTGCCGGGGCCGGCGCGGGTAATCAGCGTTTTGATCTGGTGCGGGCTTAGGTTCTGCGCCTCGTCAATAATCAGAAACTTCTTTAGGAAGGTGCGGCCGCGCATGAAGTTGAGCGACTTGATGCGGATACGCTGGCGCAGGAAGTCATGTGTGGCCGCACGGCCCCAGGCGCCGTGTTCTTGTGTCGCGGTTTCCTGCAACACGTCGAGGTTGTCTTCGAGCGCGCCCATCCACGGGCCCATCTTTTCTTCTTCGGTGCCGGGGAGAAAACCGATGTCCTCGCCGACCGGTACGGTCATGCGCGTCATGATGATCTCGCTGTAACGCCGGGCCTCGAGCGTTTGCATAAGCGCGGCGGCGAGCGTGAGTAGCGTTTTGCCGGTGCCGGCCTGACCGAGTAGCGTCACGAAATCTATCTCCGGGTCCATCAGCAGATTGAGCGCGAAGATCTGTTCGCGATTGCGCGCCGAGAGGCCCCAGACCTTATGACGATCGGAGGCGAAATCCTTGACTACCTCGATGATGGCCGAGTCGTTCTCGATACGGCGCACGATCGCCTGGAACGGGTGCTCCTCGTCGGTGTAGAGAAACTGATTGAGCGACCATGCGCGTGCCTTTGGGCCCTTGAGGCGATAGAACGTGCGTCCTTCTTCCTTCCACGACTCCATTTCCTTGCTGTGCCTGTCCCAGAAGTCCGGCGCGAGCTTATCCACGCCGGTGTAAAGCAGGTTAACGTCGTCGAGCACCTGGTCGTTGGTGTTATCCTCGGCGTGTACGCCGAGCGCGTGCGCATTGATGCGCAGGTTGATGTCTTTCGACACCAGGATCACCGCGTCGTCGGGATGACTCTTGCCGAGGTCGAGCGTGATGCCAAGCAAGATGTTGTCCGGCTTGTCGCCCACCATCCCATCCGGCAAGTGTGAACGTACCGCTTCCATATGGAAGTAGAGATGGCCGGTTTCGACCTCGGGGGCGTAGGAGGGCAGCTTCACGCCGTGGCTGATGTCGCCGTCGGCCTTCTCGACCAGTTGGTCGAGCATGCGGCTCACCTGGCGTACGTTGCGCGCCACTTCGGACATACCGACCTTGGCGCCGTCGAGCTCCTCGAGCACGACGATCGGGATGACGACGTCGTGCCCGCCGAAACGCAAGAGCGCGGTGGGATCGTGGATCAGGACATTGGTGTCGAGTACGAAGATCTTGCGTTTTTCGCCCATCTTGCGGTGTGGGAGCTAGAGCGCCTTCAGCGCGTTCAGTATCTCGTCGGCGTGGCCCTCGACCTTGACGCCGCGAAATTCCTTACGCAGTTTTCCGCCCTTGTCGAAGATGAACGTCGAACGGTCAACGCCCATGTACGTTTTCCCGTACAGCGACTTTTGCTGAATCACATTGAATGCGCGACACAACTTTTCATCCGGGTCGGTAACGAGCTCGAAGGGAAAACCGAACTTGGCCTTGAAGCGCTCGTGCGACCCGAGGTCGTCGCGCGAGACGCCCAGCACCACGGCGTTGAGCTGTTGAAAGTTTGCAAAACGATCGCGGATGTCGCAGCCCTCGACGGTGCAACCCGGTGTGTCGTCCTTCGGGTAAAAGTACAGCACCACGTTCTTGCCCTTCAGGCTGGATAGCCGCAGGCGTCCGCCATTGGTGGTCTGGACTTCCATATCCGGCAAGGTGGTAGCGCTGGTAACCGCTGGCGCGGCTATCTTCGACTTGACCGAGCGGGATTTGGTTTTAGCGCGGACGCGAGCCTTGGGTTTCGCCTTGGCCTTGCGTTTGGGTTTTGCTTTCGCTTTCGCACGGGATTTCTTCTTAGCCATGGTATTGCTCCTTAGGTAGGTTTTCGTATTGTATCGCCAGGGTCGGTGTCTCAACAGTCACCGCTGCCGAGTATTTTCGATCAGTCGGCCTCGCGCTCAATGTTACAGCAATGTGGCGCGTTCTCGCTTTTTGCACCGGTTTCAAGCACGGCGCCGGTGACCGGGTTGGGCCGGAAAGTGGTACAGCCCTTCAGGCCGAGATCGTAGGCGCGCAGGTACAGGTCCTGAAAGGCCGCAAAACCGAAATCGCGCGGCACGTTGATGGTCTTGGAGATGGAGTTGTCCACGTAGGGTTGCAGCGCGGCTTGCATATCGAGGTGCGCCTCAGGCGCAAGCGCATGGGCATCCACGAAGGCACGCGGCAGCGGTCCCCCGGGGTCGAGCCGGCGGTAGACCGCGAAGGCATAGTCGCTGAGCGAGTGTTCGGTATAACGGCCGTCGAGTTCGAGCATGCGGCGCGTGAAGCGCAAATCGTAGACTGGCTCGAGGCCGCTCGAGACGTTGTTCGCGAGCAAGCTGATCGTCCCCGTGGGTGCGATCGCCGTGAGGTGGCTATTGCGGATGCCGTGACGCGCGATGCCGTCCCGTATTTCCGTGGGCAGCGTGCGGATGAACTCCCCCT
>JBGPGJ010000060.1:0-8517 GCA_041483795.1 Sulfurifustaceae bacterium | reverse complement strand
CGAGCAGCAGATCCGTACCTGGGAAGTGCTCGACCCAGGCATCCTTGAGCTCATCGCCCGCGCCCCGCGCGAAGATTACGTGCCGACGGCGTACCGCAATCTCGCGTTTGCGGACATGAACCTACCGCTCGGGCATGGCCAAGTGATGATGCAACCGAAGGTCGAGGCCCGATTGCTGCAGGAACTGGAGATCGAACCGGCCGACAAGATCCTCGAGATCGGCACCGGCAGCGGTTACCTCACCTCGCTGCTCGCGAGCCTTGGGAAAACTGTTTACAGCGTGGAGATCTTCCCTGACTTCTCGCGCGCGGCGTTGGAGAAGCTGGCTCGTTTTGGCCACAAGAACGTTACCCTCGAAGTGGGCGACGCCGCAGGCGGGTGGGAACGGCATACGCCGTACGACGTAATCGTGCTGACCGGTTCGGTGCCGGTGCTGCCGGAGTCGTTCCAAAAAACTCTTGCGCCGAACGGACGGCTGTTCGCCATCGTCGGCACTTCGCCCGCGATGGAAGCGCTGCTCATTCGCCGCCTGGAAGGCGACAACTTCAGCGAGCGTTCGTTATTCGAAACCGACGTACCGGCGCTCGTGAACGCCAAGGCGCCGGCGAAGTTCGTGTTCTAGTGGTGGAAGAACTCACAGCGCGCGAACTCAACGAACGTCTGAAAAGCGGCGACGGGACCGTGGTTCTCGACGTGCGCGAGCCGTGGGAGATTGCCATCTGCGCGTTGCCCGGCTCGTTGAATATTCCGATGGGCGAGCTACCGACGCGTCTCGACGATCTGCCGCAGAACAAAGATATTGCGGTGTTTTGTCACCATGGGAACCGCAGCCTCGCGGTGGCGGAGTACTTGAAACGCAACGGTTTCGAAAACGTCTACAACGTCGCCGGCGGCATCGCCGCCTGGGCACGGGATGTGGATTTCAGCACCCCGACATATTAAAACGCTATTCATGTCCTCCGTGGCGGGGCGCTGACTACTTCGAGATACGCCGGCCAAGGCTGGCGGCGCTTCGCTTTCTGCTTCGCTTGCCAGTCCAAGGCACGCCATCCATGGCGTGCCCGTTCGACGGCGTGAACGTTCACCGGACGTTCACGACGACTCCGTCTCACCCATGTCTCGGCGCTCAGCGGCGCGAACACACGCTATTTCATTATCAAGCACCTGCCATCCCTGGCGCGAAGTCGTAGCTCCGAGGGGCCCCAGCTTGTACTTCCGTGTACAAGCGTTCGCCAGCGCGAATGCATGTTAAATGCATTCGCGAGAACTCCGGCTCACCCCAGCCGATACTTCACGCCTACATCGTAACGGTAAGCGGAAGCAACGGTCTAAGCAATTGCATCGTGCGATCGAGCGCACCGCGGTTTTCTTCCACTAATCTTCGTCCGGCCTCGCCCGCCCGATCGCGACGATTGGCATTGCCGAGGAAGTCGGAAATTGCCGGCGCGAGTTGCACCGCGTCCGGCACCTGTACGCCGGCGCCGCGCTCGAGCGTGAGCTGCGCAATCTCGGTGAAGTTGAACATATGCGGCCCGAATACCACGGGTTTGGCCAACGCCTCGGCCTCGAGCAGATTGTGGCCACCCACTGACACGAGGCTACCGCCGACAAAGGCGCAGTCGCAAGCGCCGTAAAAAAGCATCAACTCCCCCATCGTGTTGCCGACCAGAACTTCCACGGCGGGATCGAGCGCACCGCGGTTCTGGCTGCGCAGCGCGACGTGGTAGCCACTCTTGCGGCAAAGTTTTGCCGCCGACGCAAACCGCTCCGGGTGGCGCGGCACGATAACAAGCAGCGCGTCCTTGAAGCGTGGCTGCTTTCTCAATTCCGCGTGCGCTGCAAGCACGAGTTCTTCTTCTCCCTCGTGCGTGCTCGCCGCGATCCACACCGGCCGATCCTGACCCCAATTGCGGCGCAGCACTTGCGCGGCTTCGGCGAGACTCGCCGGCAAGGCCAGTTCGAATTTGATCGAGCCGGTCACGTGTACTTTCTTCGGGTCGGCGCCGAGCTTCAGTAATCGCTCGGCGTCGGCGTTCGACTGCGCCGCCAACAATCGCACCTGCGCGAGGGTGGCGTGTATCAATCGCGGCGCCATGCGCAGGTACTTGCGCATGGACGATTCCGACATGCGCACGTTGGTTACGGCGACAGGAATACCGCGCGCGTTGCACAAATGAAAAAGATTCGGCCACAGCTCCGTCTCCATAACGATCGCAAGATCGGGCCGCATGCGATCGAGAAAGCGGCGCACCGCGGACGGCAAATCGTACGGTACATAGCAGTGCTCGACGCGATCGCCGAAAAGATTTATGACGGTGGCCGAACCGGTCGGCGTCATGGTTGTAATTAACAATCGGTGATCGGGACAACGGTCGCGCAGCCTTTTCACCAAGGGCGCGGCGGCGCGCGCCTCACCGACCGACACCGCGTGAATCCAGATCGTGCGTGCCACATCGAGCCGCGGCACGAATCCAAAGCGCTCCGGGATACGCCGCCAGTAACCGTGATTGCGAAATCCGCGCAGCCACAGCCGCACGATCACAACCGGCCACAACAACCGCAACAAACAAGTGTAAAGCGTGAGCATCAAAAAACTCCGAGCCTCGATAACGCCTCGAGCACCTCGGTGGGGGTGGGGATACGACCTTTATCACCTAGATTTTCCGCGAGTCGTTCGTCAGCAGAATAAACGCCAGTAAGCAGCGGCGAGGTATCGGTGTAGAGCGCCACCGTCGGTCGGTTGAACGCGGCGGCGAGATGTACCAGCCCCGTGTCCACACCGACCACGCCTTGGGCGCGATACAGGACAACCGCCAACCGCCGCAACGGCAGGCGCGGCAGAACGATCGCACCGGGAGCCGATTCGACAATGGCCAGTGCGCGCTCGCGCTCGGCGGCATCGGCCCACAGTAACGCGGGCATGCGGCCGCGGTGCGCGAGTTCGCGCACGAGACTCATCCAGTACGCCTTGGGCCAGCGTTTCGATGCCCGGCTCGTGCCGTGCAGGCAAACGACATAAGGCTTGTCCAGTCCCTCTGGTAACACTTCACGTGGCGCGTGAATGCCGTAGTCCGGCGGCGTTTGCGGGAGTGCGTACCCGAGAGCTTGCGCCGCAAGATCGCGATTGCGCATGACCGCGTGACGCGCGCGCGCGACGTGAAACCGGCGGTCATATAGATAGCTCGCAAGCGGCTCGCGTGCGCTCGCGTGCGCCTGACCGCAGCGCGACCCATATGCCAACCGCGCAAGTACTGCGCTCTTAAACAGACCCTGGGTGTCGAGGATCAGGTCGTATGTTTCGGCTTGCAACTGGCGCTTGAACTCGCCGATCTCGCGCCACGTCACCGTGCGCCACAACGCCCCACGCCAGCGCCGCAGCGCGACCGGGATCACGCGCCGCACACACGGGTGCAGCCGCGGAATATCGGCGAACGCCGCTTCCACCACCCAGTCAATCGTGGCCTCGGAATCATGCGCATAAATGTCCGCCACCACCGGCAGATTGTGCACAACGTCACCGAGGGAAGAGGTCTTTATAAGAAGAATGCGTTGCATACTCAGCTACGCATATTACCAAAACAGCCTCCTCCCGGGTCGGGGTGAGCCGGAAACAGACGAAGACACTTAACGTGTCTTCGTCCCGGCGAACGCCCGGTCACGGATGATCGGGCCGGGGTGAATCGAAGTCTACAACGCGGCGCCAGGGACGGCATGGTTGCGCGTTCTAACCTGAATTTTCAGCAGTGACAGCATGGACACCCGCTACCTGGCGCGGGGGCTCGAAATTGCTGCGCTCTGCCTCGCGGCCAGGACGCCGAGTAGCCCAACGAGAAACACGAACATTTGCAACATATGATCGCGAACATTGCTGTCCACAATCATGCGCGTACCGAAATCCACGACCACGAAGAACAGCACCAGGGAATAGACACTGCACGTTTCGCGGAAACGCTTGAGCCCCAACCACGCCAAGCTTCCGAGGAAGCCGAACCAGAGCGCGATGCCCGGAATCCCGACGCCGACGAGCAGATCAATGAAACTGCTGTGGCTATGCCCCTTCGGTTCACCGTACTTCGCCGTGACGGCATGGCCGAAAGCGTTTCTTCCGAATCCCACACCCCAGGGATTCTCGCGGGCAAGCGCGAGTCCTTCTTTAAACCAGGCGATGCGCAAGTAGGCCGAGGAATCCACCGGACTGCCGTCGGGCAAGGTCGGCAAACCATATTTCGATTCGTTCAACCAACCCTTATGGCTCTGCGTATCCAGAGCAACCGGAACAGTCGCAACAAACTGCCACCACCCCAAACCTGGTTTGGCTGTGCCGGCGATCGCCAGCAACCCGACGGCGACCGCGCAAACGGAAACAACGGTAACGACATACAACCATTTGTGCGCGAGGCGCCGACGCGGACCGGATATGGTCAACACCGCCCAACAAATAAACATCACCATCGCCACACCGATGCCATTGCGTATGCGCTCGGCGTAGAAACTAAAAAGCGCCGCCACGAAGGCGGCGCCCAACATCCAATTGGCAACGGGCAAGAACCGAGCGCCGCGCCTCAGGCGAACCAGGGACTCCGCGAGCAACAATGCTAGTCCGATGTTGGTCAAATAATTTGCTTTGTCCGGTCCCTCGGTAAAACCGCTGACGCGAAAATCTCTCTCTTCTCTAAACAACATGGCAATCGCGTCCACATCTACCACCACGATATGTATGAACAGTATTGCGCACAGCCAAAGTAACAAGCGCGCACCCGCTGCGGCGTTCCGCCCCAGCGCAGTCGCAGCAAGGCCCCCAATCGCAAACGCGACAAGCGCTTTTGCCCATTGTCCGCCCAGCTCGGCGAGCGACCACAAGGTTTCGTTGGAGATGAACACGGCAACGAACAACATCCACACCGTGAGCGCGACGATCAGGACAAGCGGTGCTCGTAGCTCGCGCCACCAAGAACCGTGGACGGAAGTGCGGTAGTAAAGATAACCAGCCACCACCACGCTTGAGAACAGCAATAGTTCACGCAGGGATATTGTGTGTGGCACGGGCCAAATAGCGAACAGCGCACCGATCAACGCCATTAAAACAACTTCTGATTTTGTCATTCCCCTCTGCCCGCGGAGCGATTCTTGCGGCACTGATGGTATATCAACGATGTGCGAAACGCCGCATAATATCCAGACAAGCGACCCCGGGTCTGAACCTTCTGGCGGCGCACGACGACACATGTGGCACTGGATAATCCGAGCGAGACTGCGAACACGGGGCGCCGAAAGTACGCCGCCGAATTCCGCCGAGATCGAGAGCGCGCGCAGTGTACTGTTCACGGTATTCGCCCGCTACGGGGATAGTGTTATCGCGTTCAAAGCGATTGACCGCTTCATGGCGCGCTATCCCGGCAAACGCTACCTGCTGATCACCACGCATCAGGCGCGGCCCTACGCCGAGGCGCTGATCCACTCGCCCTTGCAGTTATTCAGCGTCAACAAGCGCAGAAATCCGCTGCGCATGTGGCAGCTGGTCCGGCTATTGCGGCGCGATCCGCCGGATATCGGATTCAACCCCTGGAGCCACGGCGAGGAATCGGAGTACTTTATCTCGTTTTGCCGCAAGTCGGCGGCGTATCGTACGGGCGCGAATTTCGAACGGCACCACAATCTCTACCGACGTCTGCGCGACTACCTTCGACTGCCGGATCCGCCGGCGTCCGCACCGGCGCCGCTGCCGGCACGTGCGCGCCGGGTTGTCATTTGCCCTTTCTCCACGGACATCCGCAAGAGTCTCGATCAAGAGGACCTTGCCAAATTGTTCATGGCGATACAGAAACGTTTCGGCACATCCGAGATCGTCGTGGCCGGAATGCGCCAAGAGCTGACGTACATTTCGAATTTGAAGGCGGAGCAATTCATGTTGGACAAGTCACGCGATACATCCGAGCGCTTCGTCGCTTTGCTAAGGACGGCGGACCTGTTCATCGGCGTGGACGCGGGGCCGCTGCATCTGGCCGACGCGCTGCGGATTCCGTGCGTCGGGATCTTCGGCCCCACCGCACCCGGAACAATTCTGGATTGCGACAGCCGCATCACGGCATTGCGCCACACCGACCTTGACGGCGTCTTTTGCGACGTGCGCAGCTGTACTAATCCGGTGTGCCTGCATCGGCTTGTCAATGCGCTCGACTTTGACCGACCGGCGACGGTCGCGTCGGGGCTGCGGCTGGAACGGGCGCGATGCGCGATGCGCCCCGAGTAATTCCGCCCGAACCGGCGCAACCGAAACAGGTCAGCGAACACGATGCGAAGAATTGTCATGGTCGCTGCACCGATGCACCCGGTGCCGCCCAGGCACGGTGCGGCCGTCGAATGGTGGATGTACCAGGTCAGTCGCCGGCTGCGTGGATACCGACCCACCATCGTTTGTACGCACGCCGAAGGTTACGCACCTTACGAGGAGACCGAGGGCGTACGTTATCACCGCATTCGAATCGGCCGCGTGTACCGTAGGCTGTTTCAGAAAATCACGCGGCTCGATCCTTATTCATACGTGCGCCGCGCGGCGCGCGTGATTGCCCAGGAAGGCCCGGAAATCGTGCATGTACACAACTCGCCGAAACTGCTAACCGACATGACGCGCGCCACAAAAACCGAGCGCTGTCGTTACATTCTGCATATGATGAACGAGATGCCGGTGCCGCAGATGCCGCCCCACAGCTCCCTCATCGCTTGCAGCCACTCGCTCGCACGCTGGTATGCCGCTCGCGTGAGCTGTCCCGTTGACGTCGTCACCAACGGCGCGGACATTGAAGTGTTTCGGCCCTCGTGGGAAGTGCAACAAGCGGTGCGCGAACATCGCGATGAACTGGGCATTCCCGCTAACCGCAAGGTACTGCTGTACGCCGGGCGCATGTCGCCCGAAAAGGGTCCCCTCGACTTCGTGCTTGCGTTTCGCGAACTGCTGCGAGAGCGTGACGATATTCACCTCGTGCTCGTGGGCGAGCTTCGGCGCGGAGATCCTGAAAACCTGCGCGTGGCGTACGCCAACGCCATCCTGGCGGCGTGCGATGCCGTGAAGTCGCATTGCCATATCGCCGGCGCCATAGACCCGGCGCAGATGCAGCGCTATTACGTGCTGGGCGATCTGGTCGTCGTTCCTTCCGAGTTCGACGAGCCCTTCGGGATGGTTGCCGTCGAGGCGATGGCTGCGGGGGTGCCGGTCCTCGCCGCTTATAAAGGAGGGCTGACTGAATATATCCGCGAAGGTGAAACCGGCTTCTTTATCGAGGACACCAAAGATCACGCCGGTTTTGCGCGCCGCATGAACGCGTTGCTCAATGAGCCCGACCGACTCGATTCGATCCGCCGTCGCGCACGCAGGTACGTCGAACAACATCACAGCTGGGACGAAGTCACGCGCCAACTTGAACGCGTTTACGCGCGGACACTCGGCATCGCGCAGTCGGAAACACCGGCGCAAGCGCTGTGACGCCGACACTCTCGCGACCGCTGCGGACCGTTCGAATCCACGCCGGTCAGGGAGATGTGCTCATGGCCGTACACGGATTGCAAGCGTTGATCGAACTCGGCGCGCAGTTCCTCGCACCGGATGCATGCGTGTACACGCGCACCGACACGCACGCGCTGGTACGGGCGTTGCTGCCGGGAACTAATACGGCCGCGCTCACTCAATCGGCGGGCGCGGCACACCCGCGCTACGTCATCGTGCAGCATCTCTCGTGGACCACGGTCCTACGCAACTGGCTCACACGCGACTACTACGTGAACTTCCCGGAGCGGCGGTTGCTGGCCTCCTACGGTTACCCGCGACCGGGTCTTGGGAGACGCACGCAACTATTCCTCACCGACCTCAAGTTCCGCGCCAGCCTCGACTGGCGACGCGAAGCGGCATCGTACTACGCGTTCAAGATGTGGGCGCCGCTCGCGCGCGTGCTTGGTTTCACCGAGATCGATCTCGGGCGCGGGCTTTACCTTGCCTACCGCACGTTGCGCGCGCGACTGTTGGCGTATGTGGCGGTGCTGCCGACAATCGAGCCAATACCGACGGTGGCATTCTTCCCGTCCGGTCGCGGATTCCAGTACCTACCGCCGGGTTTCATCCGCGAATTACTTGAGCGGGCGCGTGTAGCGAACGGTGGCTACGCCTGTTACTTCGGTCCGAACGATTCGACGACCGCCGAGTACCGTGCGCTTGGGCTCGAATGCCGCACCACGGCAACCATGAACGAGCTGCTGCGAGTGGTCGCCTCGGCGGCGATCACGGCAACTTCGGACAGCTTTGTTTCGCATGTCGCCCAGCTTGTCGCGCGCGAGCACGTGGCGCTCATGTCGCACGACATCCCGGTGCATACAATCCATCCCGCCGCGCCATCGCGCATCGTATTTGCCCCGCAATCCTGCAGCCCCTGCTTCTACACCCCGCGCGATCCCGGCAGCCGCTGCAGCGCGGGACGCGAGGCCTGCGGTGTATTTGCCATGTCCGACTACATGGACACGGCCGTTACT
>JBGPGJ010000059.1:0-8581 GCA_041483795.1 Sulfurifustaceae bacterium | reverse complement strand
TGAGCTAGCCGCGTACGTCGGCGGCGTCCTGTGACTATGCAATGCTGCAGCGCTGCCGGAGCGCTTCGCAACGGAGGTTGCGGCAAATCATGCAGTCCCCTGGCGCGCCAAGTCAAGCGCGGGGCGCGCCGCCCTGCGCTCAGGCGATGTCGGGAACCGGGTGGTAGGTGAGCGGCAGGCTGGCGTGCACCGGCCAAGCCTCGGGGGGACCCCGCGATCAAGGGGTCAGAGTACTTGAAAAGTAGATCAATCGGCAACATCCCCCTGCCTTTCCCGGAAGCTTTCACTCTTTCGATTGCCACCGAAAAGATCAAGAGCAAGATCGCCTAAATTTAGAGTTTCCCTAAAATTGTCCTTCGTCCAACCGAAGCGTCGAGGCGGCGCCGTTCAGAATCTCATGCCGATAGCTTACGCTTCGTGGCAACAGGTGGTCGGCGTAGAATCGCGCGGTGGCAATCTTGGCCTGATAGAAACTCCCATCGGCGTTTGCGGCGGAAAGTTTTTTCTGAGCCACGAGCGCGGCGCGCGCCATTTGCCAGCCGCCGCAGACGGTGCCGAGCAACATTAGATAGGGCACGGACCCGGCGGCGACCGCACGGGGATTCTGACCAAAGATATTGAGAACGTACGCCGTCGCCTCGTCCACGGCGGTGATGCCCGCGCCGAGCGCGGCGCCAATCGCACTTAAGTCTTCACCGCCGACCTCGGTCGCCTGCTTGCTGACTTGGCGCATTTCAGCAACCAGACCCTTCACGGTCGCTCCCCCATCGCGCGCCACCTTTCTGCCGAGAAGATCCATCGCCTGGATGCCGGTCGTGCCTTCATAGATTGCCGTGATGCGCGCATCCCGCAGATGTTGCGCGGCGCCCGTCTCTTCGATGAAGCCCATGCCGCCGTGCACTTGGATGCCAATGGACGTCACCTCGATCGCTTGCTCTGTCGTCCATCCCTTAACCACCGGTATCAAAAAGTCAATCATTGCCTGATAGCGTTTGCGCTCGTCCCCGGCCGGGAGGCGCAGCGCCCGGTCCATGTGCGCCGCGGCAACGTAGGCAAGCGCGCGCATTGCCTCGACCTGGGCCTTCATACTCATCAGCATGCGCCTTACGTCAGGATGATTAATGATCGTAGTGCGCCCCGGCCCGGTATGGCCGATGGGTACACCCTGCACGCGTTCCTTGGCGTAACTCAACGCCTGTTGGTAGGCGCGCTCGGAAATGGCTACGCCCTCGAGCCCCACGGCCAGTCGGGCGCGATTCATCATGGTGAACATGTACTCGAGTCCGCGATGCGGCTCCCCGACCAGGTAGCCGACGGCGCCTTGCTTCTCACCATACGCCATCACCGCGGTCGGGCTCGCGTGTATCCCGAGCTTGTGCTCCAACGATACGCACTGCACATCGTTGCGCGACCCGAGGCTGCCGTCCGGATTCACCAGATACTTGGGGACCACGAACATAGAGATGCCCTTGGTTCCCTCCGGCGCATCCGGCAGACGGGCGAGCACCATATGGACGATGTTGGAGGTGAAATCGTGTTCGCCGTAGGTGATGAAAATCTTGGTGCCGGTAAGCCGGTAACGATCGCCTTCGGGAACCGCGCGGGTGCGTACCGCCGCCAGATCCGAACCCGCCTGGGGCTCGGTCAGGTTCATGGTGCCGGTCCACTCTCCCGTGATCATCTTCGGGAGATAGCTTGCCTTCAGCGCGCCGGAACCGTGCAGGAGAATCGCCTCGATTGCCCCCTCGGTAAGCATCGGGCACAGCGAAAAAGCGAGATTGGAGGCGGCCCATATTTCTTGCACACCCACGGCAATCAGATGCGGCATTCCCTGCCCGCCGAATTCGGCGGAGCACGCCAGAGTGGACCATCCGTTCTCGGTGTACTTCTTATAAGCCTCTTTGAACCCCGGCGCTGTCGTCACCACGCCGTTTTCCACTCGGGCGCCAGACCGATCGCCCACCTTATTGATAGGGGCAAGTATTTCCGAGGCGAATTTCCCCGCTTCATCGAGAATCGTTTGCACCAGTTCGGCGGACACTTCGTCGCATCCGGGCAGCTTGGCAATGCTATCCAGTCCTGCCAACTCGTCCATGTCAAACAGCATGTCCTTCACCGGCGCAATATAAGTCGTCATGTCAGGTCATCCTTTCAACCAAAATAATTTCCGAACTACTCCTACGCCTCGCTGTAGAACCCCTTCCCCTGTTGCACCAGCCGCTCCAGCAACGGCGCGGGCTTCCAGTATTCGGCGCCGACGTGGTCTTGGTACTTCAGCATCGTCTGGTAAATCGTCTTCAGGCCGATCTGGTCGGCGTAAAACATAGGCCCGCCGCGATAGACCGGGAAACCGAAGCCGTGGATCCAGATGATATCGATGTCGAGCGGGCGGCCAACGACGCGCTCTTCGAGAATCTTGGCGCCCTCGTTAATCATCGCGTAGAGGCAGCGCTCCAGAATCTCTTGATCGCCGATGGCGCGGCGGGCGATGCCGCGTTGCCGCGAATGCGTGACGATCAGTTCATCGATCAACGGATCCGGTGTGGCATTGCGCTTCTCGTCGTACTTGTAGAAACCGGCGCCGGTCTTCTGACCATGGCGGCCAAGTTGGCAAATCTTGTCGAGGATGTCGCATGCCTGTTCGCGTGGCGTGAGCTGATCGAATCTGGCCTTGCGGTTGCGCCAACCGATATCGAGCCCAGCGAGATCGCCGACGGCGAACGGGCCCATCGGGAAACCGAACTCGTAGAGCACCTTATCCACCTGCTGCGGCAGCGCACCTTCCTCCAACAAGAAGTACGCCTCGCGCGTGCGTTTGGCGAGCATGCGGTTGCCGACGAAGCCGTGACACACGCCCACCAGTACCGCGACCTTGCCGATCGCCTTGCCCACCTTCATGGCGGTGGCGTAAACCTCGGGGGCGGTCTTGTCGGCGCGCACGTTTTCCAACAGCTTCATGATGTTGGCGGGGCTGAAGAAGTGCATGCCCACGACGTCCTGCGGTCGTTTCGTGCTGGCGGCGATTTCGTTGACATCGAGATAGGAGGTGTTCGTGGCGAGGATCGCGCCCGGCTTGCACACGGCATCGAGCTTGCCGAACACCTCTTTCTTAACGCCCATTTCCTCGAACACCGCTTCGATCACGAGGTCGGCGTTCTTAAGGTCGTCGTAAGAAAGCGACGGCTTGATCAGAGCCAAGCGCTTGTCCATCTCTTCCTGCTTGAGGCTGCCTTTGGCCACTGTGTTCGCGTAGTTCTTGCGGATCGTACTCAAACCGCGGTCGAGGTTCTCCTGGCTCATCTCCAAGAGGGTTACGGGAACGCCGCCGTTGGCGAAGCACATGGCAATGCCTCCACCCATGGTGCCGGCACCGATCACGGCCGCGGACTTAACGTCGCGCGTTTGTGTGTTTTCCGGCAAGCCGGTAATCTTCGCCACCTCGCGCTCGGCGAAGAATACGTGCCGCTGCGCCTTCGATTGCGGCGACGCCATCAACTCCGTGAATAGTTCGCGCTCGCGCTTCACGCCTTTGTCGAACGGCAATTCAGTGGCGATCTGTACGGCCTGGATGCAAGCGAAGGGCGCGAGGAAGCCGCGGCTCTTCTTGGCGATATTTTTGGCATATTCTTCGAACAGCTTGGGATTGTCCAGCTTCACGGTCAGCGAGCTGACTTTGCGTATCGGTCGCTTTTCAGACACGACACGTTCAGCAAAGGCGAGTGCCCCGGATTTCAGATCGCCCTCGACGATCTCGTCCAGCACGCCGATGGCGCGTGCCTTGGGGGCGGAAATGGGATCGCCGCTCACGATCATGTCCAGCGCGGCTTGCGCCCCGACCAGCCGCGGCAAACGCTGGGTGCCACCGCCACCCGGAATAATACCTAGCTTCACTTCCGGCAGACCGACCTTCGCGCTCGACACCGCGACGCGAAAATGGCAACCCAGTGCGACTTCGAAGCCACCGCCCAGGGCGGTGCCGTGAATCGCGGCAATCACCGGTTTGGGTGAGTCTTCGATGCACTGCACGACTTGCGGAAAATACGGTTCCTTCGGCGGCTTACCGAACTCATGGATGTCGGCCCCGGCGATAAAAGTGCGGCCCTCGCACCAGATGACCATCGCGGCGATGCCCGCCTCGGCGATTCCCTGCGCCACGGCATCCATCAATCCCGCGCGCACCGCCTGCGACAACGCGTTGACCGGTGGATTGTTTACGGTAATGAGACCGATGTTGCCGTGTTTGGAGAGAGTAACGGGTTGGGACATGTCGCCGGTCTTGGGAGTTGATGTCCGCATATTATTGCAGAACACGATGCCCATCACATAGGCGGATCGAGTTCGACTCCATGCGGGTTCGACCGATTTGCAGTTATGATGCCCGTACAAACCGATCGAGCACAGCGGAGGAGCCTTGTTCTTTCCCTATCGAGCCCGAATTACCTTGTACCACTTTCCGCTGTTCACCGTTCTCGTTTGCTTGTTGTGCATCGGCATCTACACGGCGCAGTTCCTGAATCAGCACTCGCTGTACGCGGCCACCGCCACGTTTTGCGAACGGCAATTTGACCCTGGGTTCCGTAAGGCGTTGACTCGCTTGGCCGGCGCGGCCGACGTCGCCGCCTGCGCGCGCCTCATGCTCACGCTCTACCATACTAAAGACGACAAGACCGAAATTGCACGACTGGCGCAGAAAATAGGGAACGCCCCCGGTGTCTCCAACGCCGATCAGCGCACGTACTATGAAAACATCCTGCGCGAGGCCTATCGGTCATACCGTCGCACCGCCCCGACCGACCTGACGGCGCGGCTGTGGTACCCACCGGAGTCATGGAACCCGTTACGCATGTTGTCCGCCGCCTTCGCCCACGGAAGCTGGATGCATCTGATCGGCAATTTGCTGTTTTTCTTCGCCTTCGCCGCTACCATCGAGATTCTGCTCGGCCCGATTCTGTATCTGGCGATTTTGATCGCGCTTGCCCTCGGCACGCATGCGGCCTACTCGCTCGCCACCCTCATCCAACCGGACGCATTACCGACCCTTGGGCTATCGGGCGTCGTGATGGGAATCATCGCACTCTTCACTTATTTCCTGCCGCGCGCGCGGATCAGCTGTTTTCTGTGGCTGATTATTTTCTACCGCCGCTTCGCGTTGCCAGCGTGGTTGCTCGCCGCGTGGTACATCGGTTGGGACGTTTACGCACAAGTGACCGGTGACGGTAGTTCGAGGGTCAACCTCGTCGCCCACCTTTCCGGTGCCGCGCTCGGGCTCGCGATCGGGCTCGTGTTCTTTCGGGCCAAGCGCCACTGGACGCAAGAACTGGTCGAGGAGAAGACGTGACTACTCGCCCGCCGTGTACGCTCAGTGCGTATGGCCATGCCCACCGTTTTCTCCACTGCCGCGCGGCGCGAGGCCCTTAATATAATTGACCAGATCCCATATCTGGTTTTCCGTGAGCGCCCCCTTCCATGCCGGCATCGAGCCGCGCCCGTTGGCGATCTTCCAAGAGAAATCGCCGTCGGGATGCTGCCCGGCCATCGCGGTGAGGTCCGTCGGTTTGGGGCTAAGCGACGCACCGGCCGGCCCGTCGCCCTTGCCCGTTGTTCCGTGACAGCTCGCGCAATTCGTCTCATAAATTTTCTTGGCGCGCGCGAGCGAGGCTTTATCGGCGGGGACCGGATTCTTGCGCTTGGCCATCTCGGGCGGCGCCATCCAATGATCGTGCATTTTGGCATCGCTCATCTGGCTATGATCCATGACGCCCGGCTTGCCGTGATCCATGCCCTCCATGTTGGTCGTCGGCGCCGCACCGGCCCCGACCTGCGCGGCTAGCGTTTGAGGCGCGCGCGTTTCCGGCATCCCGCAGACCTTGCGCGTGGCGCGATCCACCATGACACCGGGGTTGTCGAGCGCCGCACACTTGAGATCGCGGCTCAATCCTTGGGTACTAAGGAACATGTGCCCGAAACCGGGAACCGGCACCATCTCCCAACGTCCGGTCTTGTAAGGTTCCGGGTTCTTGCGGTCCTTATAAGACCACGGCCCGGTTGTCACCGTCGGCATGTCGTGCCCCATCGCCGCGTGATCCATTTTTGAATGATCCACCTGCGCGTCGCTCTGCTCCGCCGATTGTGCAAGCGGCAATGCGAAGACGCCGACGGTAATAAATAAGATCAGGTATCTCATGGTTAGTGACCTCCGCCCAGTGGGCCGATGTCGAACATGTTATGTTCGAGGTTGAGAATAGACTTGCGCTCGCCGACCGACTCGTTGAACGTATGATCGAACGAGAAAATCAGACCAAGTTGCACCTGCTGTTTGCGGTCGAGATTTAACCCAGTCGCGAGCGCCCCGTCGTACTTCGTATAAACGTATTGCGCGAGGAACTCGACACCGCTGCCGAGCCGGTAACCGTAACTTGGCGCGATGACAGTTGCCTTGGCGTCGGTGAAATCGCTGTAGTCCTTCCAGCCGAGAGTGAGCGCCGCCTGCCAGCGTGTCTGCAAAGCCGGTCGGTGGCCGTAGCGCAGCGCCGCGGTGAACGCCTCCGACTGTGCGCGGGCGCGCGCGGCGTGCGGAGCGAGACTCGTGACGCTGGCCCCATCGTTGGCGATCGCTTGCAGATCGAGATTCCAGGTGGCCTCGGGATTGTCGGAAAGATTGAGCACGAGCGCCCCGATCAAGGCGTTCATCCGGTCGCTCGGCAACCCCGCGCCCAGACCCTGCACGCGTTGGCTGTCGAGCCGGATGCCGGCGTAACGCAGTCCGCGATCGAACTTGATCGCCTCCGGTACGTCGTAGGCGATCCCCAGGAACCCGCCGTTGAAGTCGGCGGTGCTGATGCGCGCGCCCGCGGCATCGGTCTCGGTGCGCGCCGTGAGCCCTCCGGTCAGCTCGAAGATCGGCGTAAACCACCAGGTTCCCTGCGCCACGCCGCCGAACTGCTGATACTCCTCGGCCTCGGCATTGGCCGAGCCGTTGAGCACATAGGTGTAACCGAGCAGGTCGTCGTCGCGGATCGTGGGGAACTGAATCAGCGTGTTACCGAGGCGCGAGCGGCCGAGCTTCACTTCGTAATTCTTGCCGCCCACGCCGACATTGGCCTCGTGGATATAGATATCGTCCTTGAGGTCGGCGTCGTCGTCGGGCAGTTTGAAGCCGATCACGCCGAAACCATAGTTGCTGTAGCCGTCGCCTACCGACAGGTACTTGCTGAAACCGAACAACAGGCTGCTGTCGGCGGTGTTCAGCGTTCCCTCGGAGTTTTTCCCGCCGCCCGCGCGGTTATCGCGCGCGGCATCCACGCTCACGACGCCGCGGCCGGCGATGTTGATTTCGGGGACAACGTTGGGGTCAATCTCAAGCGCCCGCGCCGGCAGGCTTGCGGCCGCGAGCAGAGCAACGGTCAAAATATTTCTTCTCAGAGTCATGGCCTTCTTCCTCATTGATTGATCGAGTAGGACGGCACGTAGGGTGGATTGCCCATGTCCTCGTATTCGAGCATGGTGATCATGCCGCCGGGGTAGACGCCGTTGTTGCGCGTGTGTAGCTCGATGTGGTCGTGGAAATCCCAAAAGCCGGGGTTGTCGCCGTAGACGATAATGTCGAAGGTCTTGCCCGGCGCCACCAATATGGTGTTGGCGCGCTTGAAATACGGCAGCACATTGCCATCCTCGGCCACCACCCAGAACTGGTGGCCGTGCAGGTGCATCGAGTGCATCTGCCACGAACCGCTGATGAGCCGGATGCGAATGTACTCGCCACGCTTGATCTTGATGTGCCCGTGCTCGGCGACCGTCGCCGGGTAGCTCTTGCCGTTGATGGCGAAGAACGTCGGCTTGATCTCCGTGACTTCGGCGTTGCCGCGCGTGTACGGCGGCCGCCAGCCACTCTCCATCGCCTTCAGGAAATCGTCGTAGCGCGCGAAGAAGCCGTGCGCGAGCGGGGTCAGCGTTTGGTCGGCCATCATCCTGTTGACGCGCTTCATGCCCTTCAGCAACTCGTTGATGTGCTTGCGCGTGAAGTTCACGTCGAAGGCCTCAAGCGCCAGCACGTACTCGCGCGCGTACGGGAACTGCTTGCGGATCGGGTCGTTGGGCGAATCGATGATGAATCCGCCGTGCAACGCACTCATGGCGTGCAAGGGTGTGCTCCAGTGGCAGTGATAGAAGCGCGTGCCCATCGGTTTCGCCTGAAAGCGGTACACAAAGGTCTCGTCCGGGTGCACCGGGTCCTGGTTCACCATCGGTACGCCGTCCATGGTGTAAATCACGTCAACGCCGTGCCAATGGATGGTGTGCATCTCCTCGGTGTGGTTCTTGACATTCACTTTGACCCAGTCGTTCTCCTGCACGCGGAATAGCGGTCCGGGCACGATCACATTAAACGCGAACACCGGAAACTTCACGCCCGGAAGAAGTTCGTGCTCGATGAGATCGAAACTGAGATCAAACTCCTTGTACTCGACTTCGTTATCCGCCGGCGCGCCCGGCGGCTCGGTGCGCGCGCCGATCATCGAGTGGCCCGGCATGTACATCATCGAACCTCGGCCGGACTCGTAGGCATGCTGCGAACTGACACCAT
>JBGPGJ010000058.1:0-8637 GCA_041483795.1 Sulfurifustaceae bacterium | reverse complement strand
TCCCGTGACCCGTATTGAGAAACAGGTTCTTATAGGGCGTGCCACCCAGAATCGGCGGATTGCCGGGTGTCATGGGGCGCAGGCCGCACCACGGCTCGGCGCGCGAAAAATCCCCAGTGCCTGGGAAAAGATCGTGCACCACATGAGCGATCGCGGCGAGTCGCGAGGGACGAAGCCGCAAGTCATAACCGGCGAGCTCTGCCGTACCCGCCGCGCGAATACGATCGCCAAGTCGCGTCACCACCACTTTATAAGTCTCGTCGGTCAACGTCCCCAACGGCGCCGCAACCTCGTTGGTCACGGGCACCGTGAGCGAGTACCCCTTCACGGGATAGACCGGTAACCGAATACCAAGCGGCCGCAGAAACAATGGGGTGTAACTACCGCAAGCGAGCACGTAAGCATCGGCCGTAAGTTTGCCACGATTTGTCAGCGCTCCTTCGATACGGTCGCCCGAAACAAGCAAGCGCTCGATGGTTGTCGCACAATCAAAGCGTACGCCGTTTTTCTGCGCGCGCTGCGCGAGTTCCTGCGTGAACTTGCGACAATCGCCGGATTCGTCCTGCGGAAAATAAATGCCGCCGACAATTTTTTCCGACACCTGTGCCAGCGCCGGTTCCTGTACGATACAATCGGCGCGATCGAGAACCTGAAACGGAATTTGCAGACGCTTTAACAGCTCGCCCTCGTTTGCGCTCTGGTCCAGACTATGCTGCGAACGGTGGAGTACCAATGTACCGCGCATGCGTTGGTCGTATTGAATGCCGGTTTTCTTGCGCAACGCGACCAAACATCCGTGACTGTAGCGCGCCAGCCGTAGCATGCGCTCGCGGTTGGCGATAAAACGCGCGTGCGTACAATTGCGCAGCATTTCAAAAAGCCAGCGCCACATCGCGGGGTCGAGCCGCGGGCGCAGGACCAGCGGCGAGTGCAACTTGAACAGCCACTTCAACGCCTGCCAGGGAATGCCGGGCGCCGCCCAAGGGGTGGCACTGCTCCAAGAAATCTGACCGCCGTTGCTGAAACTCGTCTCCATCGCCGGCGCCGTCTGGCGCTCTACCACCGTGACTTCGTGACCGGCCTCGCGGAGGTACCAAGCGTTCGTTACCCCGATGACGCCGCCGCCGAGAACGAGAATCTTCATGCGCAACCGATATAGCAGAGTGGGTGGATCACCGATACGTCATCTCGCGGGTGCCGTCTTGTCTGTCGAAACGAGCTACGTTATCATTTTCACGATACACAAATACTTTTACAATACGGCATATGAAAAAACCCCGCGTTTCCTCGATTCAGGTCATTGACCGCGCCGCGCACTTGCTCGACGCGCTCGCCGCGCAGGCCGATCCGATGAGTCTCAAGGTGCTTTCCGCCGAGACCCAGCTTCATCCCTCCACCGCCTTTCGCATCCTCGCCTCGCTCACCGCCCACGGGCTCGTCGAGCGCACGAGTAACGGTCGCTACCAACTCGGCGTCAAACTGCTCAAGTACGCCAGTCGCGTACACGAAAAAGTGGACATGATCCAAGAAGCCAGGCCGATAATGGAACGGCTGCGTTCCGAGGTGGGTGAAACCATAAACCTGAGCGTGCGCGAGGGCGATGAGGTGGTGTACATCGAGCGCGCGATTCCAAAGCGCATGATGCGCGTGGATCAGCTGATCGGCAGCCGCGCGCCGCTACACGTCACCGCGGTCGGCAAGCTGTTCCTGGCCGAGGGCGGTCAAAAGACCTGTAACGACTACGCCCGGCGCACCGGACTGCCGCGCTACACCATTCACACCATCACCGACGCCGCCAAGCTCTGGTCCGAAGTGGAGACTTCCCAACGACGCGGCTATGCACTCGACAACGAAGAGCTGGAACAGGGCGTAGGTTGCATCGGTGTACCGATCCACGACCATCACGGCGCCATTGTCGCCGGGCTTTCGATCTCGGCGCCGCTGGCGCGGCGACGCGACACCTGGATCCCACTCATCCAACGCGCGGGAACGGAAATATCGAACCGCCTCGGTTACGCATCCAAAGCCGCGTAATCCCCGGGCACCGTTTCGACAACCTTGTTACGAGCGACGTCCAATGAAGGCAGTCAGAATGACTATGGTCGCATTATCGCTCGCCACGAGCGGGCTTGTGCGGGCGACCGAACCGACGTTGGGCGGCGAGTTTACCTCGCTCAAGGGACCGGCCACCGTGACCCAGAGCGGACAAACCGTCAAGCTCTACCCGGGCGCGTCGGTGATCGTGGGCGATCGTCTGCACACGGGAAAAGGGACGCGCCTTAAATTACGCATGATTGACGGCGCTGAGATCATGCTGGGCGAGAACACGGAATTCATCGTGCGCGAATACGAGTTGCACGAAACCGTGGGTCGCGCTGCACTCGAACTGACCAAGGGATTCTTTCGCGCCGTCACCGGCCGCATCGCCAAATTACGCGACCATACTTTTCCGGTTAAAACGCCGTTGGCCATCGTCGGCGTGCGTGGCACCGACTTCTGGGGTGAGCAACATCCGAATCGCCTGCGCATCGCGCTCCTCAGCGGACCCGGAACCTCCGTTGTGATCAGCAACGACGCCGGCAGCGTCGAGTTGAACGAGGCCGGTTATGGCACCGAGGTCACGTCATCCACCGCCCCGCCGAAACCGCCGTTTCGCTGGAGCCCGGCAGAACTTCAACGCGCCGCTGGCACCGTAAATTAAACCTGCCGTTATATCGTTAACGACCGTTTAGCAGGTGTCGTGAAACACGTCCGGTATCCGCTTTATTTTTAAAGTAGCGGTATATTGGGGTGGTCCCGTTTCATTCCGGGCTAATCAACGCCGTGGAACTCAGTTGGCTTCGCCCGTTGTTCTTCGACCCCGCAGACGAAAAATCGCGGCGGCGAGAAATTGCGGCGGCGAACGCGGTGCCGGCACCGAACCGGCGGTTGCTGTGCGTGGCGTGCAGGCATGTCGTCACCGATCAGGGACAGCGCATCGCCGTTCAGGGCGGTCATGAACACACTTTCGCTAATCCGCACGGTATTACCTATCGCATCGGTTGCTTTCGCGATGCGCACGGCTGCGCGGTGGTTGGCGAAGCGTTGGCAGAATTCACTTGGTTCCCCGGCTATGCCTGGCGCGTGGGGTTATGCACAAACTGCCAGACACATCTCGGCTGGCGGTTTGAATCGCGGCAGGATTACTTCCACGGCCTGGTTCTCAATCGCCTGACACTGGAGGGCCCAACCGCTAGCGAACCAACTGAGGGAATTTAGGCGGTCGGCAATGAAACGCCCGCCGCGCGCTCGAGCACGTAACCGATAGCGTAGCCGATACCGGTGGCGATCAGCGCGATAACGAGAAACTCCATTCCCGAGCGCGTCACCGATTGACCGGCGAGACGGCCCTTGAACATGCCTACGCCGAAAAGCGCGGTGCCGGTCAGCGCCACCGCGATCGCAAGCGCCATATTGAGCGGGGCCACCATAAAAGGCAGCATCGGAATCGTGCCGCCGATAAGGAAGGAAAGCGCCATCACCAGCGCGCCTTTGACCGGGTTGTTCACATCTGCGCTCCCCAGCCCCAGCACTTTCTCCTGGAAGGTCGCGACGAATACGGATTTTTCCTCGTGCATCAGTCGCACGATGCGGTAAGCCGCCTCGCGCGTCAGGCCTTCGCGACATAATGCCTGCAACAAGCCTTCCTGGGCCGCGTAAGGCTCACGTTCGATAAAACCGGCCTCCTTCTTCAACTCGTGATCGAAAATTTCTTTCTCTGATTTGGACGAAAGATACGCGCCCGCTGACATGGAAAATGCCCCGGAACATACGGCGGCCGCACCGGCCATGAGGATGGTAAAGCGATTCGAGCCGGCCGCCTGCATGCCGGCGAGGAGGCCGACAGTGGAGATGAGCCCGTCTTGAATCCCGAAGACGAACTCGCGAATGCGTCCCTTGGCCTCGATCTCGCGGCGGCGTTCTTCGGTCGGAAGCATAGCGAGTTAGTTTAGTATTGGTGCACAGAAGAATCGGAGGTGGGATCGCCCGGACGCCAGTCCGCCGGGCACAACCGACCGGTTCGTAATGCCCGCAACACGCGCAGCGTGTCCTCCACGCTACGTCCGACGTTCATGTTGCACGCGGCGCTGTACTGGATCGCACCGGCAGGATCAACGATAAAAGTTGCGCGGATAGCAACGTTCTCCTTCGGATGCAACACATGATAGGCGCGTGCCACTTGCCGGTTTGCGTCGCTCAGCAATGGATAAGCAACACCGCCAAGCTCTTTGGCCCAGGCGCGGTGGCTGTCCACCGAGTCCACGCTGACACCGTAAATTTCCGCCTCCTCGGCGCGAAACTCGGCCGCATGTCGGTGGAAGCCGGTAATTTCGGTGGGACAAACGAAGGTGAAATCCGCAGGATAGAAGAACAGCACCAACCAACGCCCGCGCACCTCGTGCAAGGTATACGTGCGCTCGGCGTTTTCATAGACACCGGGCAGATTGAATTCGGGGGCCGGATCGGCGATCGTCAGCATCGGATCACATCGTAGAAAATTATCGGCGCCACCACAAGCAAACGCACGCCGCGCTACACGATGCGCGCGGTACCATCCTCGCGCGACTCGACGGAACATTCGCGCGCCGGCGTTTCGGCGGCGACATCGCGTTCGCCGAGGTTTATGAATTCCGCCGCCGGACGTCCTCCCTGCCCGAACAATGGCCCGGAGTCATTTCCCAGAAACTGTCGAGATCGGCACCGGTTGCCGGCACGCACTTCACCACCCAGGCGACGGTCGGCGTCGGCGCGCGTCCGAGCGCCGTCGGCGGTAAATCTCGCGACCTTTGGGAACGGCGCAAAATCCTCAACCTTGTTTAAGGAGTAGACGCAGATCGTGAGCGATGTCTTCTGCAGCCGTGTCGTTCTTGAACAACAACCGTGGTTTCCCCTGCGCGTCTTTCACCAAAATCATCCCGGAGTGGGGGATCTGGTCCGGATGCGTCGGATCGGGCTCGTAGACGACACGATAGTTGCGCGCGACCGCGGCGAGTTCCCGATCCGAGCCGGTCAATCCGAGGAACGAGGGATGGAACGTCGGCACGAAGCCGGCGAGTTGCGCGGGCGTGTCGTGGCGCGGATCCACGGTGATGAAGAACACTTGCACGCGTTCGGCCCCGGGACCAAGTTGCTTCAAGGTTTGCGCCAAGCGCACCAATGTGGGCGCACAGATATCGGGGCAATGCGTGTAACCAAAGAATATCACCAGCGCCTTGCCGCGGAACTCGGAGCTCCTTACCCGTTTGCCGGTGTGCGCGGTGAGTTCGAAGTCCCCGCCCCACTCGACTCCGCTGATGTCCGTGCCTTTGAATCCCTCGGGCGCGCAGGAGGCCAATAGAAGTAAACTACAGACAAGAAACGAGCGAATCATCGTGGACGTCACCATCTCTAATCATTCCCCCCCACCCGCCCTCACCCCTTGCCTGTTCCCGCCCAGGGCGCACAAGATTCATGTGCGCCCGTTCGGCTGGGAAAACTTCAAGCTGCGCAATCCGTGCTCCGCTTGCAGTCCAGCCCGGCCTTCGCTGGCCGGGCGTTTGCGGCTCCTATTGTCGCCGCTCACCCATCGGACCTTTTCCTGTTTGCGCCTCACCCCCGGGGGCGAGGGGGAGACGGTAGAAATCCCTATTAGTACAGGGCCGACTGCAAGGCTTCGTGAATAGTGAGGCGGTAATGGTCCACCAGTAACAATGCGAACAGCAGCGCGAGGTACTGTATCGAATAACGGAAGGTCTTGTGCGCGAGCATGTCGGAGTAACGCCGGTACAGTCGCCAAGCATAATAGAGAAAACCAAAATTCAGGAATAGCGCACCCAACAGATACAACCAGCCGCTTAGGTGGGTGGCGAAGGGCATGATCGTCACGGCGGCAAGCAGGACCGTGTAGAGCAGAATCTGCAACCGCGTGTACCGGCTGCCGTGCGTTACCGGAAGCATCGGGATACCGGCCTTGGCGTACTCTTTTTCGCGATAGAGCGCGAGTGCCCAGAAGTGCGGCGGCGTCCAGACAAAGATGATAAGGAATAGCAGCAGCGCATCCGCGGTGACTTCGCCGCGGACCGCGGCCCAACCGAGCACCGGCGGCGCGGCGCCGGCTGCACCGCCGATAACGATATTCTGCGGTGTAGCGTGCTT
Source organism: Sulfurifustaceae bacterium (assembly GCA_041483795.1). Classification (GTDB taxonomy): domain Bacteria; phylum Pseudomonadota; class Gammaproteobacteria; order Acidiferrobacterales; family Sulfurifustaceae; genus JAHFQD01. Next base: position 2,463 of record JBGPGJ010000058.1, on the reverse strand, counting down.
GAGATAGACGGTATAAACGATCGAATAACCGATTAACGATACGAACGTTAGCACCGCGGTGAGCGTGTTGACCCCGAACGTAAGAATCAGCATCGAGGCCAACCCGAGCGCAAATGCGAACCCAAGCCCCTGTGCCGGCGTCAGCGCGCCAGTCGGCAACGGCCGGGCGCGCGTGCGCGCCATCTCGGCGTCGAACTTGCGATCCAACACGTGGTTGATCGCCGCCGCCGACGCCGCCGCCAGCGCAATCCCGAGCGTACCCAGCATGAAGACACCGAACGGCGGACCGAACGGCGTGGACAGAAACATGCCGACGACCGCGGTAAAGACGATCAATGCCACCACCCGCGGTTTGGTCAACGCGAGGTACTCGCGGGCGAGCGTGGAAAGACGGGCGCCGCGAGGCGCGGCGGGAATAACGGACAGATCGGGTTTCACGGATCGGATCGGGAATCGCCGGAACTATAGTGTACGCGGTGGGCGCAGCACATGGTAGAGGGTCACGAGCGCGAGCAACAAGAACGCGGCGAATGCGTTATGCGCCACCGCCACCGCCAACGGCAGGTGCGCCACCACCTCCATGATGCCGAGTCCGATCTGCGCCAGGAACATGACCAACACCAGCATTCCATAACGGCACAAATTCTGTTCGTAACCCACGCGCAGCACGTGCAACGCGAGCCAACCGACATACAGCAGCACCATCAGTGCGCCGATGCGATGCGCCATGTGAATCGCGGTTGCCGCCGGTAGCGCCAGCAGTCGTCCCTCGTAGTCGAGTCCCACGTCGCGCCAGAGCGTGAAGGCCTCGAAAAAATCCATCGGCGGCCACCACTCTCCCTGACAGGTTGGAAAGTCCGGACAGGCAAGCCCGGCGTAGTTCACCATGGACCAACCGCCCAGTACGATCTGCGCAGATACCAGCGCGATCGCAAACAGCGCTCGCGGTCGCAAGGCGCGCGCCACGCCGACGTGAACCGAGCGAAACAAGCGTTGCTCGCGCAGCACGATCCACCACAGCAACGCCAGCGTTGTCATGCCGCCGAGAAACTGCAACATCAATACCAGCGGCTTAAACCGATATTCAAACGTCGGAGACCCGAACACCGCCATCAGCGGCCCGGCCGCCACCCCGAACCCAAGCGTGACCACGAGCGTAATTAGGGGAATCCATATTTGTTGTCCGCGCCGCCGCCGCTTCAATTGCCAACCGAGCACCGTGAGCCGGATGAGCAAGAAACCGAGTCCGACGGCGATAAAGCGCTGCACGGTTTCCTGCGCCGCGTGTTTCTTCTCGAGCGCCTTTTGGCTCTGCGGGTCGGGTTCCTCGTCGAGGTCCTGCGCGGTGATTGGCGCGAACAGCACGCCGTAACAACCCGGCCAATCGGGACAACCGAGACCGGCCTCGGATAATCGCGTGTAGGCGTTGAACATCACCGCGACAAAAGCGAGCCCGGCGGCGACCAGCGCCATGCGGAAGAAGCGTGACGATTGCTCGGCGGCGCGCATCAGCCCACCTGCGAGACGCGCAGCAATTGCGCCAGGTCTTTGCGCATGCCGCTTGGATCGGCGTCGGCGGGATAGCTCATCATGAAATTGCCGAGCGGATCCACGACGTAGACGCGGTGCAAACCCGCCGGCGCACTGCCCACGGACGACTGGAACTCACGCGCCAGGCGTGCCACGTTTGCCGCCACCCCCACGAGTGCGATTACGTTCGGATAATCCTTCAGCTGGTAGCGCAACATGTCGAGCGCCGGGGTGTCAGTAACAACGATCGCGCCGCGTACACGTCCGGCGTCGCGGCCCAGGGTCGCGATCAGCTGCTGGATCTCGTAGAGCGCGCGCTCGCAGACCGATGTGCATTCGCCGGCGCTGAAGTACAGCAACAACCAACGGTGCTGGAACGAGTTGAAGCGGACAGCGCCGCCGTCAAGCGCGGCGAGTTCAACGTCCGCGATCGGATGCGGCGGCGTCACCAACTCGCCATGCGGATGCACAGCCTGCGGGCGCCAGCCGCCATAGTAAAGCAGGCAGGCGACGACCATCGGCGCTGCGAACGCCGCGGCTACCAACACCAACCGCACCCGCGTGCGCAAATGAGGAAGATCGTTCATAGGGCTCGCGCCACACGCTTCCAACGCCGGCGTGTGCGACGCCACATCAGTACGAATATTACCGCGGCCAGTCCGGCGAGCGCGAACCATTGAACCGCGTAACCCCGATGCACGGCGATCCCGGCGTCGAGTCGCGACCACTCGCGCGTGAAACCGCCGGCGACATTGGCGTCCAGCAACACCACCACCGGTTGCACCGAAAACGGCACGGAAGCGGCGTAGCGCTGCATGTCGAGATGCAACAAGACGGGTTGCCAGCCGCGGTCGGGCGGTTCCGGCGCACCGAGCGTGAACACCTTTTCTGCCGGAACTGTCGCGACACCCGATATTTCCTGAATGCCCCGCG
>JBGPGJ010000057.1:0-8784 GCA_041483795.1 Sulfurifustaceae bacterium | reverse complement strand
CGCCCTTGCGCATGCGCATCTGATAGGTCTTACCGTCAGCGCCGGCGCAGGCGAGCGTCAGCTCCTCGCCCACGGTCCAGAACGAGAGCAGGCCGATGCCGAACTCTCCTTGGAGGCCGCGCGCACCGTCGGCCGTGAGCCGACGCTTCACCGAATCGCAGATATGCGTGGCAACGTAGCGGAAGTCGGGTACGCCGTCGTCATTGCGCGGGATGCCCTCCCCGTCGTCGGCGATCGCAAGGTAGTGTTCGCCATGCTCCTTGCCGCGCGTGATGACAATGTGGCGCGCGTGCGCGTCAATACTATTTTCAATGAACTCGGCCACCGCCTTGAGCGGGTTGCTTTGCGAAAGCGCGATAATCGTAATCGCGTTCCAGTCGTCGCCGATGCGCAGCCGCCCCGCGCCCGGCGCTCGATCGCCCTTTTTCATTTTGGTTTCCATTGCCGGTAAAACCTGGTGGCCACCAACTCTAACACCGTTGGACCTTACCCAGACATTCGTGCGAGCGGTCCGAAAAACAGGAGTAATAGGGGCACACGAAGCCGACGAGTCCCGGCGGCATTCGAGACGCGAGGTTTTGTGCGCACCGTGCTAAAATCCGCGTCAGCGCCCGGTAGCTCAGTGGATAGAGCGAGCGCCTCTTGGGCAGTAGGATCGCCAGATCAACTCCAACCCTGGCCACTTTGAAAGTAGGGCGGATGTTAAAACGTAGCGCGATCAACTTTACTGTCGCCTACCGTCCATAAAATAAAAACGGGGCCAGGTTATTTGGCCCCGCTTCCTTACTTTACGTTCCATGCCGCGACCTGAGGAAATCGCGGTGACGGTGTCAACGATCGGTCACTATTGTACCGGCAACGGCAGGCCCGGTATGGATAGCTCTTGATCCATGCAGGAGATCTTCCCTCTCGCACACGAGATCGCTGGCGGTATCGTACATCCGCCATTGATTTCACCTAGGGCGCGCGGGGAGTTGTCTCGCCTGTCGCCGTCGGAGTTGGCCGTGCAGAAAACCTTACCGAGCAGGAATGGACTGGAAGGAGATTCGAGAATATGGTCGTTGCCGACCGCCGGATCGGCGGAGTTTCTAAGTCCCGCCGCGTTCACTGGATTGCGGAAGACTTCCATCACCCCGCCCTTGCGAGTTACGACGACGATAGCGTTGCGTTCGTTCGACGAGTTCCATATGTTTCCCGCCCGATCCAGCGCAATCCCGTCCGTGCCTTCGAGATACGGATGAGCGACAAAGATGTTATCCAGACACAAGGTATTGGCGGTAAAGGTGGTATCGCAGCCAACGTTGCTTTTCAGATTGCCGTGCGGGTCGAATTTTACCGTCCATATCGCGCCGCGCGCGGTGTCGGCGATAAGCAGATCGCCCTCGCGATTAAACGCCACGCCGTTCGCCACCAGCGGCTGGGAGCCGAGGGCATTCAGCGCGTTGCGGCTGGTCGGCGTTACCGTGATGGTTCCCGGCGGCAGCGTATGCACGTCGCGCCCTACTCCGCCGACGCCGCCGACCAAATTGACCTCATTCGACATCGGCTGTACACGAAACATCTCGGTGACTACTCCGGCCATGTTTATCTTCCAAACCCGGCCTACACCGGTCGTGCCGTCACCGGTCCAGAGGTTACCCTCGCGATCGAAGGCAACGCCATTCGTACCCGGTACACCGGAAGCGAATAAATCGGCCAGCGGCGGACTTACGGCGTCCGGGAAGAAGCTATAAATTCTGTCCGTCTCCGTGACATACAGTTTCCCCGCGGCATCGAATGTGAGGCCGGACGGGCTACATTGAGTTGTGGCGCTGGGAGCCGGGATATTACCGACGAGCACCAGAGAGGGGCTGGGTTCGTGCTTGACACGCCAAACCGGACACGGGAGACCCACACCGGGGGTGCGCCCCGGCGCGTAGAGATTACCGTAGTTATCGCCCGTCAGACCCTCGATTACTAACGGGGTCGTGATAAGCGTTGAAAAACTGGCCTTCTGCGGAAATTGCCGTCCTTCATCGGCGGAAACGGCAATTGAACCAAAGAGAAATAGCGATAAAACAACCAACGTATTTGGAATTCTGCCGCTCATTTTACCCTCGCATTGTTCTAATAAATGAGACGCAACATCATGCGCGGGCGGGCGGATGAAATCAACGTTCCCGCCAAGTTAAGTTGGGGTTGCAGAAACACAACCGTCCACACAAAATTATTTAAGTTCCAACGGTAATTGAGCGAAAACTAGAATGATTTACGTCGGCGGTTGGCGCTGCTAATCTCCACCCCTATTTTTTCGAGTTCACCATGCGGGAGGGAATATGGCGAATCGTTTTGTCATCAATGTCAACGGTAAGCGCCGACGCGTTGACGCGACACCGGATACCCCCCTGCTCTACGCCCTGCGCAACGAGCTAAAACTTCAAGGCCCGCGCTTTGGCTGTGGGCTCGCGCAGTGCGGGGCCTGCACGGTCCATCTTGGCGGTCAGGCGGTGCACTCGTGTACCACACCGATCGGCGCGGTGGGAGATAAAGCCGTCACGACATTGGAGGGCCTCGGCCAAGTGAATGGCACGGAGCGAAAACTCCATGCCGTGCAACAGGCCTTCATTGACGAACAGGCTACCCAATGCGGTTACTGCGTCAACGGATGGATCATGACGGCGGCGGCGTTGCTGACCAAGAATCCGCGCGTGAGCGATGCCGAGATCCGCCAAGGGCTTTCCGGGCTCAAGTGCCGCTGCGGCGCGCACATGCGCATGCTGCGCGCGGTAAAGCGCGCGGCCAAAACCCTGAGCGCATAGTTAGGTGGATATGAACGACATTATCGAACTCAACGCAGTCTCGCGTCGCGATTTCCTTAAGGCGAGCGGCGCCTTGGTCGTCGCCTTCGGCGTACCTTCCGTTTTGTTTCCTGAGTCCGGGAACGCCGCCGAATCGAAGGAACCGGAAAAGGTTCCGCTCGATCAGCTCGATTCCTGGCTCAACATCGGCGCGGACGGCAGCGTGCGGGCCGCGGTCGGCAAGGTCGAAACCGGAATGGGCATTACCACGGCCTTTATGCAAATCGTGGCCGAAGAACTCGACGTACCCTTTGCGCGCGTCAAAATCGTGATGGGCGATACGGCGACTACTCCCAATCAAGGCGGAACCGGTTCCAGCAACGGCATTATGACCGGGGGTAAGGCACTGCGCGAGGCAGCCGCCGAGGCGCGCCAATTCCTGTTCGGGTTGGCTTCTACGCGGCTCGGCGTTCCCATGGAACAGTTGGTCGTTAAAGACGGAGTGATAAGCGTACAGGGCGCGACGGACCAGCACGTTTCCTACGGAGAACTCATAAAAGGGCAACACTTTAATCTCAAATTGAGCGGCCAGGCCAAGACCAAAGATCCGAAGAACTACAAGATTGTTGGGGCATCGGTGCCGCGGGAAGACATTCCGCTCAAGGTCACGGGGGAGTATACCTATATTGTCGATGTGCGCGTGCCGCGCATGCTGCACGGGCGCGTCATCCGGCCGCCGGTGATGGGTGCGAAGCTCGTCAGCCTCCAAGAACCAACTAAGTTTCCAGGATTAGTGAAGGTGGTGCAAAAGTCAAACTTCGTCGGCGTGGTCGCGGAACAGGAATGGCAGGCGGTGCGCGCCGCGCAGGAACTTAAGTCCACCTGGTCGCAATCCGCAGCCACCTTGCCGAATTCTTACGACGAACTGTACACGGCCATGCGCGACATGCCGATAAAGACCAGCAAGGTCGGCGAGAACGTGGGGGATTTCGATGGCGCGTTCGCCGGCGCCGCGCGCAAATTCGACGCGACCTACGAGTATCCGTTTCAGTCGCATGCCTGCATGGGCCCCGCGTGCGCTATCGCGGACGTTTCCAACAGCGGCGCCAGCGTCTGGTTCGCCGGTCAGAAATCCTACCGCCTGCGGCTGGCAATCGCCGATCTGCTCGAAATTCCGGTCGAGAAAGTTCGCGTGTATTGGTATCCCGGCCCGGGCTCGTACGGCACGAACGATGCCGACGATGCGGCCGCGGATGCGGCGCTGTTGTCGCGGGCGGTCGGCCGGCCGGTGCGCGTGCAGTGGATGCGCGCGGACGGGACCGGCTGGGACCCGAAAGGACCGCCGCACACGATTCGCATGCGCGGCGGTTTGGACGCCAACAAGAACGTCGTCGCGTGGAATTTCGAGTCACGCTGCTTCTCCGGTACCTTGCGCGCGGCCGGCGCGCTGAAGGCCGGGGACACGCTGGCCGGTCAGCTCATGGGGATCGCGCCCCCGGGCGGGGATGAATTCGGTCTGGGGGCGGAATCGTATGTCTTTCCCCACAAGCGCAAGACCTCGCATATCTTGCCGTGGGCGCAATCGCTCGGGACCGGGCTGCGCACCGCGCATCTGCGCGATCCGAACGGTCCGCAGACCTGCTTCGCCAGCGAATCGTTCGTGGACGAGCTGGCGGCAGCGGCCGGCGCGGATCCGGTGGCATTCCGGCTGCGTCATCTGCGCGACGCGCGCGACATCGCGGTGATCAAGGCGGCGGCACAACAGGCCGGTTGGGTGACGCGCGCCTCGCCCATCAAAAATGCCGGCGGACCGACTGCCAAAGGGCGCGGCATCGCCTATGCGCCGCGCAACGGCACCTATGTGGCGACGGTAGCCGAGGTCGAAGTGAATCGCGACAGCGGCGAGGTGCGCGTCACGCGTTTCGTCGTCGCCCACGACTGCGGTTTTGTCATCAACCCCGACGGGGTCAAGGGCACGATCGAGGCGAATCTCATCCAATCCATGAGCCGCGCGCTCTACGAAGAAGTTCAATTCGATCGCACGGCCGTTAGGAGCGTGGACTGGAACACCTATCCGATCGTAGACATGACTCAGGTGCCAAACGAGATTGACATTGTCTTGCTCAACAACACGCCGGACATGCCGTCGAAGGGCGCGGGCGAGCCGAGCACGCGACCCACCACGGCCGCAATCGCGAATGCGATTTTCGACGCCACCGGCGCGCGCTTGCGCCGTGTGCCGTTCACGCCGGAACGCGTGCGGGCGGTGTTAAAGCGACAAGCCTGACGGTCGCGTACTAACGGCGCAACGGAAAAAGCGCATCAGCGCCACGGACCCGTAGTTGTTGCGTCGCACATGCGGAATAAGTTTTAAAGTGACCGAACGAACTTCGGTTCTCTGTGGTGGCGGATGGTCCGCTTCAAGTTTTGAAGCCCTGGAATCTATTGTAAATAGGCATTGAACCGGTCGCGCGCGTGACGCGGGTCGCGGACAATTTCGTGAATCAGACTGAACAAGGGATAATCCGCTTCTGTGAACAACCGATATTTGCTCACCATGTTCAAGGTGTGAATGCCTTCCCCTTCTATCGCTTGAGTTTCTCCCCTTGCCAGTCTGCGGCCCAGCTCATGATGATGTGAATCCACGCTGGTGCCCGTTGTAATCAGGTCTCCCAAGCCCGCGAGATGGTAGACGGTACCGGGACGCCCACCCATTTTTTCAACGAGTCGGTCCAGTTCGAGCAGGGAAGCAACCGCGAGACAACCCCTCACATTGTCCCCCAGCTGCAACTCATCGGCGATGCCAAATGCCAAGGCATAGACATTTTTAAGAATCACCGACCAACTGATTCCAGGTACGTCGAGGGTATGTTCAACGTGAAGCCGGGTGCCGGCGAACAGGCCGCGCACCCGTGCAAACACGGCTTTGTCCCGGCAACCCAGTTGCGCAAAGGCGTGGCGACCGGCGCGGATTTCCTCGGAGATCATGGGACCGTACAAGACTGCAAACGGCTGGCGTTGGCCGAGGACATCCTGAAATACTTGCGCGGCGGTTTCTCCCGCCTCATCCAACCCCTTGGCGATGGTCAGACACACGCTATCCTTATTAATCAACGGCGCAATGCGCGCGGCAACCTCGCGGTGCGCCTGCGCCGGCAGGCAAAACACGACGATGTCCGCCCTGGGCGTCGCCTGATCGAGTTCGGCCGGGCGAAAACCGTCCTTGGGCCACATCTCCCAGATCTCCAAGCGGGCCCGTTCACGCAGCAGATACTCCATGGCATGGCCCATTTCACCGTACCCTAAGACCAGTACCCCAAGCGGCTCCGACATGAAAATGTACCGTTCCCGAGTTAGCGATCGGTTAATATCAGATTGGTGCTGCGGTACGCAACGGCTTTCTCATGCCGGTGTAAAACCACGATTGCGTCCATGAACGACAAATATATTGTCCTTGTCCCGGGTAAAAATCCCAAACCGCTCCCGGAGCAACATCGAAACCTCCTGTGGCGCACGTTGCTCGAAGGCGTGCGCCGCGCGGACCCCGGAGTCGTTAGCGATCTAAGCCACCATCCAGATGACTTCAAACTGATCGCCTGGAATTATCTCTACTATCGGGAGACCAAGGACGAAAGCCGCGACTTGCCTTGGATTGACGCGCTGATCCATACCCACGGACCGAGCGCGCAAGACATCGAGAAAGCCAATTCCTGGCATCTGAGGCTGGACCGATTTCTTTTCAGCGTGGCCGATCTCTTCCCCACGCTTATTCCGTTGCTGCCCAAACCGTTACGGATGACCACCGAGGAAACAAGGCGCTATTTCGAGAACCAGGACAACATCGCACGCAAGATCCGTGAATTGTTGAAGCAGGTTCTCCGTTCATTGCTGGCCGACACCAAAAAAGTGTTGTTGATAGGTCATAGCCTGGGTTCCGTTATCGCTTACGACGCGCTCTGGGAACTTTCGCACGTCGAGAAATTAACCGGCAAGATAGACCGATTTCTTACGTTGGGTAGTCCCTTGGGCATGAACTACGTTCAGCGCCGCCTGATGGGCGCGGACGAACGAGGACGCCAACGCTACCCCACCAACGTCAGGCGCTGGGTGAACGTCTCGGCGGTCGGCGATCTCACGGCGCTCGACACTACCATTGGCGACGATTTCGGCGAGATGCGGGGTCTCGGAATCCTCGAATCCATCGAGGACCACTGCGACGGGATCTATAACTTCTTTCACAATGAAGAGGGTCTCAACTCGCATCGCTCCTACGGCTATCTGGTGAACCCGGCGGAGGGAAAGATCGTTGCGGACTGGTGGCAAAGCGCCGATTGAGCCGAAAGACAAAGGCGGTACGGCGGCGTTCGGGTACCGTGGACAGACGAGCCGAATGTCGTCAACGATCTTGGTCCGTGCCGGTAGTCGCCGGTCGCCGTTTCATCGTCGAAGGCCCGGTAGCTCAGTGGCTAGAGCGGCCGCCTCCTTTAAGTAAGCCGTGCACGGCACGGCGCTCGATCCCGATCGAAATAACCGGACTCGATGAACTGGAGCCACAAGCTGCCCACGACCTTGATGCTGTCCTGCGTGAAGAGGTAGTGATGAAAATCGCGCACGCGGGCGACGCGATATTTTCGCGTGTAAGGCTCCATAACCTCGCGGTGCGCGTCAACCGTTTTGGGAGGGATGGCCTCGTCCAGTGTGCCGTTCATATCCAGCACCGCGACGTCCTTCAACGCGGCCGGCGGAAAACTCGGTTCGATAAGCGCTTGGATGAATTGGCCTAGGCCGTTGCGTCGGTACTCCGCCGGGAGGAAATCGGACAGCCACAGGCGCAGGGCCGTTTCTGTCAGCGCGCCGACGTTGAACTGCATCGGCGCGTCTTCGCCGCTCTTGAAGCGCGGACCTTTTAGCGCGTTCTGCCACCAGCGCAGCCGCGTGTCCGGGTTCAGCTCTTTGGTGTAAAAAGTGAAGTCATCCAGGCCGCGTTCGCGCAAGCGCAGCGCGGTCGGCGTATAGGGCGTGGAAAAGTCGCCTTGTTTCGCCTTGCGATAAACGTAGGCAAGGCCGGCGCTGCTGGTTCCCCAGCCGAGATAGCCGTCGGGTTTCACCTGGCTTGCCAGCGGGTAGAGAAACGCCCCGCCGGTGGACATACCCCAGTAAAGCAGGAAAGATTTTTCGCGCTCGCCCGGCGACAGCGCGTGCTCGATCGCCTTGCGGTAGCCGGTGAGATAGGTCGCTGCGGTGGCGGCGAGCATCTGGTTGTACAGCGCCGTACCCGGTTTGGGGTAGCGATACACGTCGCTGTCGCCCGAGGTTGCGGGCTTGCCGGTACCGGACTTCCGCACGAAATCGTCCGCGGTCCACGGCGTCTTCTGCTGGCGGCTGAAGATCGGCATGCGCGATTCGAGCGGGATGTCTTTCCATGAACCGTCCTTCGCGAAAAAATTCCAGCGCCCGACGCGCGTGAGCGCGATGAACGTCACGCCGCGCTTCGCGAGCCACACACCAGGGCCCTCCTTACCTTCGGGTGTCTCGAGGAAATCCATCGCATACTCGCTGCCCGGCTCGGCGCCGACAACGACCAGCTTGCGCCCACGGACCAGGCGTGGTTTGTTGGGCGTCAGGGTGACCACGACCTGGGTGTATTGCTGTCCGTACGATTCAAAGTCTATGTACGCGACCGCCTTGCGATACTTCGTGGTTTCCGGATAGTCGTTATTACTCAGAATGGCGGCGATAATGTCCGGCTCGACCACGCCTTTGTCTTCCGGCACTTGCCAGTCGGCCGCCAGAGCGCTTTCGCAGACAAGGGCCAGCAGGGCGGCATAACGTAGAATAGGACCAATCCAGGATTTTTTGCGCTTGCAGCCTTCTATAGTGGAATTTTCTTGCACGACGATCTCCTCTTCTTTGGTATAGGTGGCGCTTGATTTTTCGCGCTCGCCCGGCGACAGCGCGTGCTCGATCGCCTTGCGGTAGCCGGTGAGATAGGTCGCTGCGGTGGCGG
>JBGPGJ010000056.1:0-8822 GCA_041483795.1 Sulfurifustaceae bacterium | reverse complement strand
CGCAACGCTGCCCGACGGGCGTCCCATTTCGTACACCGAACTCATGAGTCGGTGCAGAGCTCTTCCTACCCTTGGCTTCCAGGAACAGCTGAACTTCTGGTACACGGACAATGAAGGCCGCTTCACCACCTCGCATCTGAGCTTAGTAAATCGCGGAAAGCTCAATCGTGGTCTTACCGGAAGACTCAGGGCCGTAGATTTCCACCACCCGGCCCCGTGGCAACCCCCCGACCCCGACGGCGATGTCCAAGCCTAGCGACCCGGTCGGAACCACCTCGACTGCTTGCGCGGCGACGTGGTCTCCCAATCGCATGACCGAACCCTTGCCGAACTGCTTTTCGATCTGACCGAGCGCCAGATTCAACGCCTTGGTCTTATTCGTATCCATCGTGATCTCCTGCGGTATCCGCGTAAACTTACGCCCATGATCGCATGGGCAGGTCCGAAATTCGCGCAATTATTTCACAACTGCGCGAACCTAACCTAACTTCCAGGCAATTGGTAACTCCACTGCTGGTTGCCCTTACAAAATGAAAACTTTTTGGATACTTTACTGGTAGTTACAATGTGTTCCTAGAATGGAGAGTAATTGTAAATCGGTAAAGTTACGGACGAATTGAATCGCGCTACGAATTGACGAAACGCAATAAACCTTCCAATGCCGCCAATACTGCTTCGCGGCGTATGGACTGACGGTCGCCGGGGAACTGCTCTCGGGCCGAGACGGTATCGCGGTTCTTGCCGGCCCAAGCGAGCCACATGGTGCCGATAGGTTTCTCGGGTGCACCGCCCGCAGGGCCGGCGATGCCGGTGATGGCGAGCGAGACCTGTGCGTGAGAGCGCGTAAGCGCACCTTCGGCCATGGCGCGTACGGTTTGCTCGCTCACGGCGCCATAACGCGTGAGTGTGTCGACGCTCACACCGAGTAATTCGTGCTTGGAAAGATCGGTGTAGGTGACAAAACCTCGATCGAACCAGTGGGAGCTGCCGGGAGCGGACGTGATGGTTTGGGCGACCCATCCGCCTGTGCAAGACTCGGCGGTTGTGAGCACCAAGCTCCGTTGCTTAAGTGCCTGGCCGACTTCGCATGCAAGAGCTTCGAGGTCCATGGAACTATAAACAGCATACCGCAGCCGCTATTCCGGTACGAGCGAGTTAAAGCTGTCTCAAGAGCGATCCCGGTGTTTTTTTCTCGCTTCCCATCCAATCTTCCAAAGGGATTTCCCTCACCCCCATCCCCTCCCAGAGCAGGCAGGGAACGAGCCGACGCGCGCTCTTTCCATACAGCTTGTGTAGGCAAAAAAGCGCTACACACCCCCAATGGCGTCCAGGCAATATGCCCCAACGCGTCCACAGAAGAAGAGGATTGCGAGCGGACGGTTATGGGCGGCAGGAATAGCGGGCGATCTTCCCGCCGGTATACGGTTCAACCTTTTTATAGTGTCTGCACCGGGGGAAAATGGCACGTAATATGCTTCTTTTTTAAGGGTTTAAGGAAAACGAAAGGACTTCGGAGATGAGGTATTCTCTTTCCGGCTTGCGAGCACGCCTGTGGCTGCCGGTGCTATTCGCGGTTATCCCCGCGTTTGCGCTTAACGCCTATACAGCAATTGTTCAGCGCCAACAAGCTGCCCTCAACGCCGAACGGGATGCGACGAACCTGGTGCAATTGGCCGCCAGGGAGCAGGGCCGACTGATCGCGAGTACCAGACAGTTGCTGATCAGTCTTTCCAATTTGCCTGAGGTGAGGCATCCCAGCTCCGTCGCTGCCTGTCACCGGACTCTAGCTGAAGTGCTCAAACCTTTTTCCTATTCCCACAGGCTGATTGGTTTGGCCCTGCCTGATGGGAACGTGTACTGCCGGTCGAGTACGGTAACGACGAAGGTAAACATTTCCGACCGCGGTTACTTTCAGCGTGCCATGCAGACGCGCGACTTCGGTATTGGCGATTACCAGATCGGCCGCGCGACGCTCAAGAACAGCATCAATTTTGGTCAGGCGGTCCTCGATGACCATGGAAACGTGCTGACTGTTGTCTTCGCCGCACTCGACCTCGATTGGCTCAATCAGTTAATTGCCACCAATGAGCTACCTCCGGATTCTTCCCTGACGGTGGTTGACAAGGACGGAACGGTCCTTGCGCGCCACCCCGATCCCCAGAAATGGGTCGGCAAGGACTTGCCCAACTCGCCACTGATTAGCACAATCCTAACGCAGTCTGGCAAGGGAACAGCTGAGGTAAAGGGTCTGGATGGCGTAACGCGCCTCTACGCTTTTGCGCCGTTACACGACGGCCCTATAGGTCGCGTGTACGTCAGCGTAGGTCTATCGAAAGAGGTGGCCTTCGCCGCGGCAAATGCTGACTTTTCGCGCAACCTGAAACTGTTACTCATGGTCGCGACTTTCGCTATGCTCCTTGCATGGCTGGGGAGCGATGCCTTCGTAATGCGTCGCGTGAAAGCCCTTTCCGGCGCCGCCCGGCGGTTGGCCCAAGGCGACTTAAGCGCGCGCACCGGGCTGCCTCATGGGAGTGAGGAGTTGGGGCAACTGGCACGCGCTTTTGACAACATGGCTGTGGGCTTACAGCTCATGACCAGCGCGTTGCAGCGGGTAAATAGAGCGTTGAAGACTTTGAGCGCGTGCACTCGAGCAGTCGTGCGAGCAACGGAAGAGCAAGCGCTGTTGGCGGAGCTATGCCACACAATTGTCAGGGTCGGAGGCTACCGTTGCGCATGGATTGCTTACGCCGAACACGACGAACACAAGACTGTACGTGCGGTTGCGCAAACCGGATTCGAAGACGACGTCGAATCGTTGGCGGCCTTAACAGCCGATGTCACCTGGGCGGATACAGAGCAGGGTCGCGGCCTCGCCAGCACGGCGATCCGCACGGTGAAACCTCAGGTAGTGCAACACATTAGTTCTGATCCGGCCTTAACGCAATTGCACCATGAGGCCATCCTTCGTGGTTGTGCTTCCGGTGCCGCGTTCCCGTTGGCTATTCATGGGAAGTCTCTGGGAGCGCTGACGATCTATTCCGAGGAACCGGACGCGTTCGCGATGGAGGAACTTGAACTGCTAAATGAAGCCGCTCAGGACCTTGCCTTCGGCATCGCCACGTTACGTACGCGTGTCGAACACGATCAGACGCTTGAACACCTGGCCTATTTTGACACCCTCACCGGTCTTCCTAATCGTGCTTCATTCGAGCAGCGCCTGCGACGAGCACTACCGGAGGCTGACAGGTCCGGCCAATCGCTCGCGTTGATGATCATTGACATCGATCGTTTATGGGAAATTAACGATGCCCTCGGTTTCAACCAAGGGGATCAACTGTTGAAGGATGTGGGCGTACGTATTCAGCAACTGTTTAAGCGCGAGGTGCTGATCGCCCGCATGCGCGGAGACGAATTTGCCGTGCTGCTGCCGGTGAATGGCGGTGACGACGCCTCCGGGACAGCGCAACGGATACTGAACGCTCTGCGGGAGCCGTTTACGATGGGCGACGTCCGACTCGACGTCAGCGCCACGGTGGGTATCTCGCTATTTCCGCAGCACGGCGCGGAGGCGCCGCGCCTCATCCGGCATGCGGACGTCGCCATGCACCAAGCGAAAAAATCGGGAGAGGGTTATGCGTTTTATGCCGTAGAGAACGACGAGGACAATACTAAGCGTCTGGCGCTGATTGGCGAGCTGCGGCGCGCAATCGAAAAAGACGAACTGGTTCTGTACTACCAGCCAAAAATTAATATGCGTGACGGCCACGTATGCGGCGTCGAAGCACTGGTTCGCTGGAATCATCCGAGCCGGGGAATGATTCCACCCGATGAATTTATCCCGTTGGCGGAACAAACGGGCCTAATTAAACCGTTAACCGAGTGGGTCCTGAGCGCCGCGTTGCGCCAGTCCGCGCACTGGCGTCAAGCCGGGCTGGCACTACCGATTGCGGTCAATCTCTCCGCACGCAACCTGCACGACAGCGAGCTGGTGGATAAATTGGCGGATTTACTGACCGCCTGGAACGCCGAACCCCACTGGCTTGAGCTGGAGATCACGGAAGGCGCCGTAATGGATGACCCGGAGGGGGCGCTTGAAATTCTCACTCGTTTAAACGCCATGGGTATTCCGCTGTTCATTGATGACTTCGGTACCGGCTACAGTTCGCTTGGCTACTTGAAGAAGCTGCCCGTGGGTGCCATGAAAATTGATAAATCGTTTGTCATTGACATGTTGACCGATGCTGATTCAGCGACGATTGTGCGATCAACGATCGGCCTGGCGCACGATTTGGATTTGAAAGTCGTGGCCGAGGGCGTCGAGAACCGGGCCATGTGGGATCAGTTGGCCACCTTGGGCTGTGATGTGGCGCAGGGTTACCACATGAGCAAGCCGCTGCCGGCGGAGCAGCTCATGAGGTTCGCGTTAACTCCGGCGGCCGGCCGCCGCGCGGCAATATGAATACTTGCGGATTTGTCTAACTGGATGTTGAAAAACGAGCTTTTCAACATCCTGCTAAACGTTCTAAACCTAAATGAATTTTAATTCCTCAACGCAGGTAGGTGCGGCATCGCAGTAACATTCAATCGCGCTGGTCTGTTCGACGAGGACTCTATGTTGGCTCGAAATCCAATCCGCGCCCCATTCCTTGGACGGGCAGAGCGTTTCGGACGGATGTGGTCCGGGAGGCTTCGGCGCCGGCGGGGAAAAGCGGACTGGTGACCTCGACCGGCGTTCCCTCAAATACTATTCTGCGATCTTCGGTGCTGCATGCCAATTCCTCAGCGCAGGAATAGGCGGTTTCTCGGTAACGTTCGATGACCCCGGTTCGTTCGATGAGTGCCTTATGCTCGCTCGAAATCCGATCCGCGCTCCTTTCCTTATAGAGATAGCGAGGCTCGGACGCATGCATTCCTGGAATTCCACTCAACGGCCGCGGCAAGACCGGAAAAATTATTTTCGAATGCTTGGAATCAAGCGCACCTTTTTCGTTCCAGTTTTCCACCACATCGCCACGATAGAGTTGTCCAATGCCGAGCCGGAGGAACATCCTGCTGATCGCCTTGTCCGGAATGCGGCTTGCTTCATATACGTAGTGCGAGATCCCAATTCCGACCTTTGCCGCATATGCCGTGATGCGAATCGCATTTAATGCCGATAGCACGTAATGCTGCACCAGCCTTTCGTGCGAAAGGAGATGGCCCCATATGTTGAGCCAACCAGCTAGCGATCGGTATGGATCTCTATCAAGAACCAGCAATTCAATCCGGTTCGTCGGATATCCCGCTTCCACCAGTATCTGAAGTGGGTTGACGGTGCAATCCGCCAGGTGATACGGCCCCGACATCTCCTTGGCAAAAAGAAAGGTGTGTTCGGCGCGCTGTGGCACCTCCCATGCTTCCGCCGGACTGTCCAGCATGAAATGACGAACCGCGGTTTTTATCGGGTTATAGTACGCTGGAATTCCGGCAATCCCGAACAGGTTGGTCAGGGCGGTTGACCCTACCCGGCATTTCCCCCAACCGACGATAACGGTGGGCAAGTCTTCCGCGGAACGTTTGCGGAAACTCTCTATGTTCAGTTCCGTGACCGCGCGGGTAATTTCGGTCAGGGTAGTGCGTCGTGTCTGAAAATAACCGTCGGGCTCTAGCACGCGGTCCAAAAGCATCGGGTCGTTATTACGAACTTGTCTTGCAAGATCCTCAAAATCCGGGTAACCGGTGGCAGTTGAAAGACTAGAGCTTTGTGGAAGGTTTTGCTGAAAGTATTGCTGCGGTCCGCCTAGGTTGGATTTATTTGCGCTCATTATTGAGTGCGTCTCCTTGCAGCGATGACATCTTCGATTACCACCCCAGCGGGTACGAGGGGCACCGTTACGCGCTGATACACTCTACTAACACCTAAAACTAGACGAATGCGTTGGAGTACGTTAGTCGAACGCAGTGGCATACGTCAAGCTGTACAAATTAAGTTCGCGCTGTGGGTTGATTCGAATGAGCAAAGGATCGAGGACCATCATTTCCAAGTCAGGAACGCCCTCATTAAGGTGGAGGAACATCGCGCGAGGTATCGGTGTTCGCAAGGCAAATATCGTACAGCTCGCGGGTCATAGCGCGAGGCAGGCGACTGATTATAACGGCGCAAAATCAAATCATGGCGGGCGAACCAAGGAGCGGTCTACTTGGCGTTCGCAGTGCAGCCTGCGATGAGTGGATAGGGGGTGAGATCCGGTGGCGGTACGTTCAACTTGGTGGTAGCACCGCAGCAGCCAACGTTTTGAAGACGTAGTGCCGCGGCCCTCAGCAAACACCCGGCACATCCGTTATGTCGCGTGCCTTCGGTCTCGCGGCGCGTTCTTTGCCTCGACCGCGCTGCTCTCGGGTATACACCGCCGGCCCACACTGGCTCTGCACCGGGTCCATACCCGGTTACCATCTGGGGCTCCGCGCTTTTGCTGCTACGCCCGTGGCGCGGAGAGCGGAATAATCAACGCAGAAATACGCGCTTTTCACTTCATTTATCGTGATGGCACAAAAAATGCCTGAGTACAGAGAGTGGGTGTGCCGGACGGCGTTAGTGTAATCAATCACGGCAGTGTAATCGGGTTAACGGCAGAAAGGCATGCACGTAGGCGGCTTCGGTTGGGTACGCGGCCAATCGGTTATTTGTGGAGCGAAACGGCATGCATGAGGCTCTACTGTTGGATGTTGGCAGGCGCGATTGTGAGATTGGACGCGTCATTGGCAGAGAGTTAATCAATATTTTGAGACTGGCCGGTGAGCAGAGCAACAGGAAGAGGGATGATTTATGAAGTACCTCTTAACGAAGACAGGCTTACGTGCACGACTTTTTCTGATCGTGTTATTTGCTGTTATTCCCGCATTCGCACTCAATGCCTACACCGCGATCAGCGGGCGCCAGCAGGCCGCGGCCGACGCCGAAAGAGACGCGATGAACCGGGTGCGACTGGCGGCTCGGGAGCAAAGCCGGCTTATTGCCAGTACTCGCCAACTGTTGGTTAGCCTATCGCAGTTATCCGAACTGCAGCATCCAAGCAGCGCTGAGGCCTGTCACCGGACCTTGGCCGAGGTGCTCAAACCTTTCTCCTATTACCGCCAACTTGGTTTAGCTTTGCCAGACGGGCGTGTGTACTGCCGGTCGAGCACGGTCACGACGAAGGTGAACATTTCTGACCGCGGTTACTTTCAGCGCGCCATGCAAACCCGTGACTTCGGCATCGGCGATTACCAGATTGGCCGTGCGACGCTCAAGAGCAGCATCAACTTTGGTCATGCAATCCTAGATGACCATGGGAACGTGCTAACGGTAATCTTCGCCGCCCTGGACCTCGATTGGTTCAATCAATTAATTTCCACCAATGAGCTACCCCCAGATTCGACCATGACCGTAGTGGACAGTCGCGGCACCGTCCTGGCGCGCTACCCTAACCCAGAAAAATGGGTAGGAAAAACCATGCCAGACTCAGAGCTTTTTAAAACCATCCTCACGTATCAGCGCGAGGGAACGTCCGAGGCTCCGGGGTTGGATGTGTACGACGAATTTATGCCTTTGCCCCGCTGCACGAAGGAGCCTCAGGAAATGTGTACGTCAGTATAGGCTTATCGAAAACGGCGGTTTTCGCGGCGGCAAACGCTGACTTCATGCGCAACCTGATGTTGTTACTGGTGGTCGCGGTGTTGGTGCTTATTGCTGCTTGGGTTGGAAGTGATGCCTTCGTGCGGGGTCGGTTAAAAGCGGAGGCTACGTTGCGCGAGAGCGAGGCGCGCTTCCGCAGCCTCACCGCGCTTTCTTCCGACTGGTATTGGGAACAGGACGCCGATTTCTGCTTTACCCGTATCGAGGGCCGGTTCCTACCGCGTGGTGGCGAGAAATCTGACCCAAAGAGTGACCTCGGCAAGCGACACTGGGAGTTGCCGATTACTGGAGTCACTGAGGAACAATGGCAGGCGCACAGAGACACCCTTGCAGCGCGGGAGCCGTTTCGCGACTTCGAATACAAGCGGAACTTGCCTGACGGACAGGTCTCCTATATCACCGTCAGTGGTGTTCCGATATTTGATGAAAAGGGACATTTCAGAGGTTACCGCGGCGTCGGTCGGGACATTACGGAACGTAAACGGGCGCAGGAGCTTATTGAGCACCTCGCTCGTCACGACGGCCTGACCGATCTGCCGAATCGGGTGATGTTCAGCCAGGTGCTGAATCTCGCGATCCAGTCCGCCAGGCGCTATGAGCGCCACTTCGCCGTACTGTTCATCGACCTCGACCGCTTCAAGATCATCAACGACACCCTCGGGCACGAGGCGGGCGACACGCTGCTGCAAGAGATGTCCCGGCGCGTTAAAGATAACCTGCGCTCAAGCGACGTCGTCGCGCGCCTGGGCGGCGATGAGTTTGTGGTGTTGGTGCAGGAGGTAGCTGAGCCGGAGCAGGTCGCCATCGTCGCGCGCAAGCTCCTCTCCACCGTCATCAAGCCGATCGTCATACTGGGACAGGAGTGCCGCGTGACGGCGAGCATCGGCATCAGCATGTTTCCGACGGACGCGCAGGATGAACAATCGCTGATGAAAAACGCCGACATGGCCATGTACCTGGCCAAGGAGGAAGGCAAGAATAACTTCCAGTTCTACTCCAAGGATATCAAAACTCAATCGCTTGAGCGTTTGACGCTGGAGACGAGCCTGCGCCGGGCCTTGGAGCGCAGTGAGTTTTTCCTGCACTACCAGGCCAAGCTCGATCTCAAGACCGACGCGATCACCGGCGTGGAGACGCTGGTGCGCTGGCAGCATCCCGATCTCGGATT
>JBGPGJ010000055.1:0-8858 GCA_041483795.1 Sulfurifustaceae bacterium | reverse complement strand
CGTCGAGCAGCGCTTCAACATCGGTGCCGTGATCCACGGCGTCAGAGACCGCGGCGAGCAACTCGCGTGCATCGCTTGCCGCGAGCGCACGCAGCACACGATCGATCGTATTCCGATCTATGGTACCGAGCATGGCGCGCACTTCAGTTTCGACGAGCTTGCCGCCGCCGAAGGCGATCGCCTGATCGAGCAGCGAGAGTCCGTCTCGCAGACTACCGTCGGCACCACGCGCAAGTAGCGCAATGGAAGACTCGTCATACGCGACGCCTTCGGCCTCGAGGATCTTTTTGAGCTGCGCCGCGATCTGCTCGGACGACAGCCGCTTCAGATTGAACTGCAGACAACGCGACAGCACCGTCACCGGTAGTTTCTGGGGGTCGGTGGTGGCAAGCAGGAATTTCACATGCGGCGGCGGTTCTTCGAGCGTCTTGAGAAGCGCGTTGAAGCTGTGGCCGGAGAGCATGTGTACTTCGTCAATGAGGTAAACCTTATAGCGCCCGCGCGCGGGGGCGTACTGCACGTTGTCGAGCAGCTCGCGCGTGTCGTCCACCTTGGTGCGCGAGGCGGCATCTACCTCGATCAGATCAATGAATCGGCCCTCATCCACCTCGAGGCAGGCGGAGCACTTGCCGCAAGGTTGCGAGGTAACGCCGGTTTCGCAGTTGAGCGATTTGGCGAGGATGCGCGCGATGGTGGTCTTGCCGACACCGCGAGTGCCGGTGAAAAGAAAGGCGTGGTGTAATCGGTTGTGATCGAGTGCGTTGACCAGCGGTCGGACCACGTGCTCC
This sequence comes from Sulfurifustaceae bacterium, assembly GCA_041483795.1. Taxonomy (GTDB): domain Bacteria; phylum Pseudomonadota; class Gammaproteobacteria; order Acidiferrobacterales; family Sulfurifustaceae; genus JAHFQD01. The sequence goes on along the minus strand of JBGPGJ010000055.1, from coordinate 8,070 downwards.
TGCCCGACCAATTCGGCGAAGTTACGCGGGCGCCACTTGCGTGCGAGGACTTGGTAGCTCACGGACAGTTCGAGTGATGGATCAACGCTGTTGCCCGATTTTTACGCTAAGGTGGCGGCTCGGACCAGCCACACCCCGGCACCCGATGTACCTGCTGCGGCTGCTTCCTTCCGGACCTGACCGGGTTCACAAGCCTTCGTCACCGAGGGGACCGGTCCTCGCCGCCATAATCGTTAGACTGCGGCAAGTTTATCATGGTTTGAAAAACGATTCGCGAAATCCGAAGATATCGAAGAGCCACGCTGAATTTTCCCGACCACCGTTGCTTCCGGAATGGCGAAGGGGACGAATTGCTCGGCGCATTCGACGCAACGCCACCCTGCTTCGCTGCCCGATCCGCTCACAGTTTCGTCGCTTTTTGCTGCTCCGGTACGTGGCGTACCGCCGATCCATCGGTAAACAATAATAAATCAGGGATCCCCTAAATCGGTTTAAAGAAATCGTTGAAAGTGTTCTGCTGCTCCCGGCGCTTGGTTGCCGTGTTCGTCACCGAGATGGAATCACCGGTATAGCGGTATGCGTCGTCCAGTACCTCCACAAAACGCCGTTCTAATTCGGTTCGCTCTTGACGATTGAGGTGCTCATCGGCATGGTATTTAATTAACAGGCTGTGTAGAATGGCCAGGTCTTCCTGCACCATGACGTTGCGCGGCGTTTTGGAAAAATAATCGTTCAGTCGTTTCACGCGCTGCCCATCCGTGAGGATGTTTTGTACGAACGCTATGTAGGCTTTGTTCAAGATCGGCGCCCGGCGAATAAACATAACGTCGTTGCTGTCCATCATGAAGCTGCGCACATCGGCGTTGGCCGAGCCAATGACTATATCGTCGCCGAACACGGAGACCTTGCTGTGCAACGATAGATTGGGACGCGGCGGTGGCGGCATCTGATACTCGTAATACTGAAACGTCGCCCGCCGAACAGGATCACCGCTCTTTTCGTAAAACTCGGTAAAGGCCTTCAGTGCGTGGCGGGCCATCAGGTTTACGATGTTCAGATCGGTGGTCTCGATGGAGTTGGTAAGTACGGTTACCGTCACGTTGGAACAATCCAAATCGCCATTCACCATGCGGCTCAGCGCGTAAGTAAGGTTGGCAGGCGGATAAAAATAGGCGCTGTGCAATATCACCTGCTTGGAGATGTCCTTGGTGGCTAAACGGCACACGCTCGGCAACGATTTTAACCATACGTCGTGAATGTATTTGCCAGCGGCCGCCTCCTGCCCCACCGACGCGCCGTAATGGCGTTGCAGCGGTACCGCGTCCTTGCTGAACGGAAGGTTCTCAAGGAAGGTAAGTATCGCTCCTGCGTCAATTGTGAATGCCGTCCCCTGCACGGTCGGAACAGTCGGCAAATACTGCGTGCGGTAGATTTTGGCTTTTTTCTCCATCGCCTGCGCGTGCACGTTCATGCGCGTGGCAAGATCGCGGGCGCGCAACGGAAATTCCCCATCCACGCAAGCATCGTTTATCTTGCCGCCTTTGCCGCATGCGGCTTGCACCTCGCGGTAAATATCAAGGTTGGCAATGAGCTCGTTCGGTGCGTGCTGACGAACCTCCGCAAGGGTGGCGACCATGGCATCGAAATTCCATAGCTTATCGAAGGCGCGCGTTACAGCGTCACCACCACGATCCAGTTCGACGTAAACATCCGTGTCCATGAACACATATTTCGCCGTCAGTGCGTTGGGGTGCATGTGGTAGGAGTCCCCCACATTGCGTCCGCCCATCTGCAACTTCGTCTGGTCAACCAGTAAAAGTTTATGGTGCAGGAAATCGGTGATGTGATCCCAGTCTAACTTTGCCTCATCGGAGAATTGTTTCTCCGCCGGCACAAGGCTGGTAAACGTATTGTAGATAGGATTCAGTTTCTTTCCGTACAACGAGAAGACGAGGTACAAATTGGCCTTCGCCTCGAGGCGTTTAAACACTGAACCGGTCTTGGAGGTCCAATATACTTTCGCCAGTTTTTTCAGATTCTCTTTTTCCTTGGGTGTGGTCTGAGTGCCGCCCTGTTCGAGTTTGGAAGCATCGATTCCCTGCCCCTGCTCGACCGCCACGGCCATGATGTCGCCGCGTTTGGAGTAAAGGCCGGAGAGGAACAACCCGGAGCCGCCCACATTGAGATTGGAAATATTACGCCTGGCGACCGGCCGACCGTCGATGGTTTCGTCGACGAACAACTTGTCTATGATCGCAAATTTTTCTTTTGAGCAATTCTCGGAGGCGGTGTTCGGAGCAAGCTCCCGGCCGCAACCCATCGTCATGTAAACCGCGTCTTGGATAATGTTCTTGGTCGGACGATTGTAGAAACGTATGCTCAAATTACCCTTGCCCTCGTCCCCAAGTTTTTCCATCATCGAAAAAAGGTCGAGAAGTTTGTAATTGGTTTGGTAATCCACGAGCAGCCGCACGGTAACGCCTCGCCTGGCTGCGTTGATCAGCGCCATGGTTAAATACGAAGAACTGTAGTCGTCGCTGAAAATATAGTAGGCCACGTCAATCGAGCGCTGCGCCCCTTCAATCATGCCTAATTTCGATTGAAACGCGGCGTCGTTGTCGGTCATTACCCGACCCTGAACCGCACTCAACTGCCCCGCCGAGGCATCCTCCAGCAAGACTTGGTCGGTCAGACTGGACGGTTCGGTGCATCCAAACAGACTAAGAAATAACAGCGGAAGAACTAGTTTGTGAGCTTTCAGCATGGGAGCTTTCCCTTGAGGTTTGTTTCTCAAATTGACGGTATCACTTTCGATCGTTAACGATCCGATACGAATTCCTCCGTAGTTTTGAAGAATCAATTCAGCCATCGGCTATTTCTTGGCCGCTTAAAAATTGCAAAACTCGATTTGATCGCCATGTCTAACGTTAAATGCCCTAAACGATCCGCGATGGCGTCTTTCTAGTCTGAACCTCCCGATCCACGGCGACCGATACTTCGGGTGTCTCGCGTTCCGCCGTAGCGACGTCCGCGATCAGTCGATCCCCCAACCCCGTAAACTCCAAGTATTCGCGGGCTTTGGTGTTGGCGAATGTCTCGCAGTCGGGTTTGTCTTTTTTCCAGCCCCAGTAGTCGGAATGGTTGGCATTGCGATTTTCACCTTGCTCAAGCGTGACCGGAGCTCTGGGTGATTCCCATCGATCGTGCCCCAGCGCGGTCGGGAAAAACCCCTCGTGCCCGGCAGCGAGCGTCTGTCCGATCGGGAACGCCATCGAAAGTACAATGTCGTTCCCAGAGTAAAGGCTTAACGTGCCATCTTTTACCGTCGCATCGTAGGCTTTTCGCAGACCGTGTGCCTCATTGGGATCTTCGAGCATGAAGGTGGCCGTGGCGGCAGCGAAAAACACGAGCTTGTTGATCCGAATACTGCGATCGACCCCGATGTTTCGGATGAGCTCCAACGTAAGCCGGGTGCCCAAGGAATGGGCCACGATCTGCAACTCAAGACCCTCGGTACGTTGGCTCGCAAGTCTCCTTAGTACGTCAGCCAGTGCTGCGGCCGTTTGCACAGCGTAGGGAACAGCACCCATGTAGTAAAGCGCACTCAGCATCCCCCAATCGTCGCCCTTCCAAAACACCTCGACAAAATTGCGATCGGGCGCAAAGTTTTCGTCCGGGGCGTGATTGGCCAGCTGCCGCTGGATGCGAAAAAATCCATTGTCATAAGCGTCTTTAGCCTGAGGAATCGAGTTATTAAAACCATGGATAAGCAACACCAAACGGCTTTTGTCCCAGTTCTTGTAAAACTCTTCCATATTCGGAACCGGGCATAGATCGCCGCCCGTGTCTGCGGTGCGAAACGACAGGAGTAGCGGTCGAATCGGCACGGGGCTACTTGCCAAACGACGATAGTGAACCGGCCAACTGCTTAGCAAAAGGTGCAATTACGCCCGCGGGTAGCGCCAGAACGACGGATTGGAGGAGTCCACCAACAGTCGAATCGTATAACCCCAGCGCAAATACGATCGCACTAATGGCCGCGGCGGCGTACTGGTTCAATCGCTCCCAACGGTACTGACTCTGATTCTGGAAGGCATCGAGCTTTCGCGCAACGAGATTATTTAGCCGTGCGCGAGCCTTGCTCGCTTCTTGCGCCGCTGCAAGCTCTTTACCTTTCAACTGCGCACCGGCAGGTAACCCACGTATTTTGTGTACCGTCAGGACATTGTTTTTCCAATTCTCCCCGTCCTTTTTTGTCATGTGGTACGCCCCTTCTCGCCAGTATCGCTCCGGCACCTTTGTGATCCATTCATACAAATGCGGATACTCCTGGGGATACTCCAGCGCCAAACTCACCGCGGACTGAATCTGGCCCATCATCTTCTCGATTGGTTGGTCGAACAGGGCGCGCGGATTGCTGTGTCCACCGACTGCCAGCAAGAGAAGTTCGGCAATTACGGGATTCCGGCCAGGAACCGCTGCAACCAGTCCCTTTTTATCTTTTGTCCACATGCCAACCAGCCACTGGTTGAACCACATGCGTCCCATAAAAACGCTTTTCAGCAATTCAACAACTGCCATAGCCAGGGTTCCGACGGCGGCCAGTATCAGCGCGTAGCTCAATAATTGCCCTCCTCGATTATTAACCACCTCCCCAACAGCGTTGATGATCGTAGTGAAGTCGCTAATGCTGTTCATACATTACTCTCCTATCTTTTTCGTTCCCGTTGTTTCATCACACGGATAGCGATGCGCTCCTACCCGAGTCCAATATTACCGGTGCCTTTTCGAAAGCAACCGTGGTTCGCATTCCTTCTTTAAGAGCGTGAACATGGATTACATCGGTGAGCGCCACAGCGCTGCTGACGACTGAATTCGGCGAATCTTGAAAAACCAGGGGATTAAAGGGTAAAGAGAAGGAACCGACGCGTGGGCAGCGCTATCCTTGCTGGGTAGATCCATCCCTAACTCCCTAGGGCAACTGATTGAGGGCCCTGCAATTTGAATTTTCCTGAAGTCAAAAACCTACCATAAACTGCGGCACATTCAAAGTGAGAAGGGTGTATTTTTCGTCCAGCCGGGTTACGAATCTCCTTGAATGCATTTGGTTATCGCTTCTGTTGTCCGATAGGCAGCTATTTTCCGGACATCGTTCACTACTTGTTCCAGCCGGCTACCGCCGTGCTCCAGGTCATCCAAACTGGACCTCGAAACTGCGAAACGGAGAAAAACGGACAAAACGTACGACGTTTGCGCGCGCGAGTGCGTATTGCGTCTAACCGTTCCTGGGAAGTCATGTTAGAAGTGTTTGAAAAGCGGACCCCTTCTACGGAGACCGCGGAAGGTAAGTCAAAGCGTCAGACCGTATGGCGGAGAGGGAGGGATTCGAACCCTCGATACGCTTTAGGCGTATACATGCTTTCCAGGCATGCTCCTTCAACCGCTCGGACACCTCTCCGAATTTATCCGCCTGAATTTCTTGCCATCCTTGGCGTCGCATCGTTGGTCTCGATGTAACCCAGCTTGCCCCGGCAACGCTGCGCTTCCTGCTTCGCTTGCCGGTCCAGAGCAGACGGTCCATGGTCTGCTCGTTCGGCGGCGCGAACGTTCGCCGGACGTTCGCGACTACTCCGCCTCACCCATGTGCAAGCGCGCGCTGGCGCAACGGCACGTTAAGTGCCGTTGCGCCAACCCCAGCTTGCCCGCTCGGACACTTCTCCGGGGATCTGTTCGACCCACTGCGGCCGACCAGGCGCGCAAGGTTAGACTACCTGTACGGCGCCCGCAATGCGCACTCTATACACCCCTTGCGTGCCCGATGGCACTCAGTCCACCGCGCAATACATAGACGTCAAACCCACGCTGCGAAAGCAAAAACGCTGCGGCCGCGCTGCGGTTGCCGCTCTGGCAGTAGACAACATATTTACGCGCGGGATCGAGCGATCTGGCTTTGAGTCGCAGCGCGTAGAGTGGCAGGTTTACCGCGCCTTTGATTGCGCCGCGCCCAAACTCATCCTCCGTGCGCACATCGAGAAGACCCGCGCCCGCTTGCGCCATGCTCTGCGCCTCGGGAAGCGACACCCACTTCACCAGCGGTTCGCGTAGTAGCTCATCGAAATCCGCTTTGGCGAGCCGCATCAAGGTACCTGCCATAAGCGCAATGACATTCGCATTGCGCGGCGCGCCGGAGACAAGCGCTTCTTCGCCGAATCCATCGCCATCTCGCAGTTCGGAAAGCATCACCACTTTGCCGTCCTTTTCCGACTTGCGCGAAACATTCACGCGCCCGGATTTGATGATGTAGTAGTAATCGCCCGGTTCGCCCTGGCGAATAATCACCTGCCCGGGTTTTACCTCAACGGACGCGAGGCGCCCAAACAGGGCGCTCAAGTTGGCGGCCGGCACTTTTTCGAAGGTCGGGTGCTGCATCATGCAAAATACCCACTCGCCGTCCCCCGCGCCGATCTCCTCTACCTCGTAACCGACGGCTTGATCCATGGTCAGCAGCCGATCGAGCAGCACTCCATCCACGCGCGCAATCGTTGCCGCGCTCTTGGTGATACCGGTGAACTGCCGTGGTTTGAGCTGAGCAAGCGCGTAGCGTGCGTCCTGACCGCCTCCGACGATGGTGCGCTCGGTGCCCTTCTGGGGAATCAGCGTCATCTCCCCTTTGAGCAAATAAATATTCTCAGGATCGGTATCGCCAAGTTTAAAGACCGTGTGTTTGGTCGGTACCTGCTCGATGCGGGTGCGCGGTAACAACTGTTGGAAGTTTTCCGCTCTCAGCGCGTTGATTGGAATCAGCGACTTGAGCAAATCAGCGTCAACCATGCGCGGTTAAGATTTCGATAAAGTGGCCGATATTGTAGCCGAGCAACTGGCAATGGACGACAGATAAAATCGGCAAACAATGAGGGTGAGCCAGAAGAAGACGAAGACACTTAACGTGTCTTCGTCCCGGCGAACGCCTGCAAATGGGCGAGGCGGAGTTTTCGAGAAAGCCCGACGTGCTTTAACGCCGCCGAGCGGCCACGCCGAAGAGGTGCGTTCTGAGCTTGCAAGCGAAGCTGGATACGAAGCGCCACAAGTGCGGGCCAGGGTATACCGAAGCCGGGTACGCTGCGCCAAGAACGGCAGGGATAATTTCATAAGGACAATGGCGGAGAGGGTGAAGCGGAGCATTCGCAAACACACTTAACGTGTGTTTGCGCCGCTGAACGCCCGGCCACGGAAGGCCGGGCTGGGGCTAAGCGATGTCGCCTGTGCGTCGCCAGGGACGGCAGGTACGATTCACAACAATGGCGGAGAGGGTGGGATTCGAACCCACGTGGGGCTTGCGCCCCCATCAGATTTCGAGTCTGCGCCGGTATGACCGCTTCGGTACCTCTCCGAAAACTATTTTTCCTGCCGTCCCTGGCGTCACTTCGATGACTTCGAGTGACCCCGGCGCGATGCCAGCCCTGGGCACGCCATGCTTGGCATGCCCGTTCAGCGGCGTAAACGTTCACTGGACGTTTACGAAGACTCCGCCTCACCCATGGCGTGGCGCTCAGCGGCGCGAGTGAGACAGGGTAGGCGCATAACGTGTATTTGCGCCGTCGAAGCCGCTCCTGCGCATCCGTGCGCCCGCGGCATTCGCACATCCTTGTGCAGCACGGGTACAGCGGGTTGTGCTGCACCCTTGGCCGCAAATGCTAAGTGTGTCCGCGAAAGCCTCGCTTCGCCCAGATCACCCGCTTCGGTACTTCTCCGGACGAAACAAAATGGGGCGTTAGTATATCACGCCGCAGTGCGTGACAGATGTCGCGCGCGACGGTAGTCTAGGAGCTCATGTCTAACTCCGCGCACGCGCGTACGCGGTGCATGGTGGGCAAGATCGCCCGCGGCCACCTGTTCGCGGCGGTATTGCTCTCCTCGCTTCTCCCCGCATGCACTTCTTCCGAGGACAACAAACTCGCAAAGGTAAAGGCGTCGGGCGAACTGATTGTGCTCACACGCCGCAGCCCGAGCACCTATCTCGAAACCCCCGAAGGTCCGTCCGGCTTCGAATACGATCTCGCAAAGGCATTT
>JBGPGJ010000054.1:0-9077 GCA_041483795.1 Sulfurifustaceae bacterium | reverse complement strand
TGGAGAATAAGCGCGCAAGGGGGTTAGTAGATTCAAATGACGCACAGCAGGAAACCGGACGGTAGGCCGGAAGGGCGAACCGGCTCACAGAATGCGCAGTCGAGTGCGACGACTTTTCAAAGCTATGAGCTGGTTCACACCCACCGCGGGAGAGATGGACCACACTAGACGACTGAAGTGAACTGCCGAACCCTAACAGATGAATGTAAAGACCTTAAGAACCCCTAACAATTAGGAGACATGCCATGACCAAGACTACCGTCCTGCTTGCCTCCGTTTTTCCCTTCTACTCGGCGCGCTCCCGGCGTGGAGTTGCAATGACCAGGTCAGCGCCCAGGCCACCATCGACGGGCAGTCCGTCATCGCGGCCGCCGATCCGCGGGAGTCTAAGACCACCGTCGCCGCGCCGCCGGTCGCGGCGACTGACGATTCGGAGGAGACCGTGGATTGCTTCTACGCGAGAACAACGGGCATCCGGCCTGCGCGCGCTGACGAGGCCGGAAGCGCGAACGGGCCTTGGGTCTCGCACGTCACGGATACCGGGGGAGGAAATGTGGGCGTCCTGAACTCCTGGACGTTGTTCGTCCGGTAGCGACGATCAAAACGCCGGATCGCCGTATGCGGTCCGGGGGAATCGCCCGCAGATGGGAATGCAGTCTGCGATCCGGAAACGGAACTCACGACCCCCTAAAAAGTTGGCCGCACAACTGAAAGGACTTGTTTTCCTCGTAACCATAGGGGCTTACCTTATCCTCTCGGTTACGAGACGCCGTAATTACTTAGAATTATTCCAAAGCGGTGACGCCAGCGATCTGTACCTGATCTGTAATCTCGCTCTGTTAGCTTGGCCCTGTAAAGAGGGATAGACCCAAATCAGTGAGAAAGTTGTGTGGTGTCCTGGCGGCGGCGCGAAAGTTAAGGCCTCAGCCAGGAAGACAACGGCAGCATTTAATCTTGATCAGAACGGGTAAAGGAGGACAAAACATGAAACGCAAGTGGCTCGGAGCATTGTCGCTTCTGCTTTTCCTGGGGGTAGCAGCCTGCGGGGGAGGTGGAGGTGGAGGTGGAGACGGAGGTGGGGCACCTGCCGGCACGACCGGTGTGTGGGACAGCTCGACGTGGGACAGTAGCGCCACGTGGGGCACGTAAGGTCACATCTTCAGCCATTCAACTTGAAACATCAGGAGAGAAAAATGAAATCATTTATCAATCGTGCTCAAAAACATTTTACTACCGGACAGTTCCTCGGCGCGCTCGCGGCGTTGTTCTTAGGGATAGTGACCGTCGCGTATGCGGTCACTCTTCCCAATACCTTCACAGCGGGAACGGCCATCAGTTCGAGCCAAGTCAACGCGAACTTCACCGCGCTGAACGCCGGTTTGCCTTTAGTGAGGGCTCAGAGAGATACAACTGACCTTGGGACTACTGAGACTAATGTCGGAATGCTTCAGATCAACTCAGTGAGCATCACAGCTCCGGTTGACGGGATCCTGGTGATTAGTGGAACGGCTTTCGCCAATAACGACAGCGCCTTTCCAGTAGATATGGCTCTTTTGGCAAGAGTCGATGGAGTTGGGGCTAACGGGGTGACTACCATGCATGCCTGGGTAGACATGCCTGCCAACGGTGTAGGCGACCAAACTACGTTAAGCTACACAATTGCTACACTGATCACTGCGGGAATACATACCGTGTCTCAGGATATGGGTCCTGTCTCTGGAACTGCAAGTTTCTTCCATAACAGAGAGTCCCTGGTCGTGATGTTTTTCCCGTCGTCCCAGGGGACTGTTACAATACTCTCACCGTTAACGTTCTCAGAGTCAACATTGTCAAGTGAGGAAGGGTCGCCTGGAGGCCAATGAGGCCAAGGTCAAATAAGGGAGAATGCACCTCCTCAGGTTTATATATTCTCTTCCGAGATTGAATCAAGGTGGATCAAGGGGTCGGAGTGCTTGAAAGTCTCGGCCGGCGGCGACATGGAAGGCATGATGTAAGCCGTCGCTTCTTCGTGGTACGTCGTGACGGAAAGCCCCGCGCCAGCGGGGCTTTCCATTTGCCGACCGGTCAGCGATTGATCGGGCAATAGTTGGTGTTGCTGTGCCGCGGCAGCCCGTAGATTGGGGTGAATGCAACGAACCCCAACGCACGACGGCGCGGATGCTCGCCCCCGCGGGCAGGGCGACGTGCGGGACTTATCGGGGATTCCAGCGATCTTCCAAGTCAGGCCGGTTTCAGCGCCAACGTCCGTATCGCCAGGTCCGGCACGTTGCGCATTTGTCGATCGTAACGAGGACCGTAAGGCGGGTTCGGCGCGGCCGCCACCCGCCGAATGAAATCCGCGTCACGAAAAACATTCGGCGCAATTCGCCCCCGCGATTGCGTGTATAAAGCGGGCGTGTCTGCTTGCGCACGCCTGCTGTCCTCCCATACTTCGTGCATGAAATTTGAGTTGCTGATCACCGACGGTGCCGCGCGGCGCGGGCGGATGATCTTCGACCGTGGATAGTCGAGACGCCGGCATTCATGTCCGGCCACGCCAATGATCCGGCCGTCTGTGTAAATGCGACACCGCAACGATAATTATCTCGGAGCCGGTCGCGTGATAGATAATGCCGTAGGGAAACCGATGTGTTCTACAACGTCGGGTGTTCGGACTAAGTGGCGCCCATGCTTGGGGGTGTTGTCTGATTCGCTCGACGGCGGCAAATACTTCGTCCCGGAATTGATGGCCCAAGCCCAGCGCGCTGACGTTCGTAGTAGGCAAACGCGTCTCGTAACTCCAGCCGAGCCGGCGGCAGAAACTTTACGTTCAAGAGCGGCCGAGTTCTCTGAACACTTCTTCGGCAGGTACCGCTTCAAGATCTCCCGAACGATAGGCTCTGAGACGGTCCTCGGCCTCCTTCGCCCAGAGCTTATCAAGTTCCAGATCCGGCTTATCAAGACTTGACATCAATTCCTCGATCAACGCCGCCCGCTCTGCCGCAGGTAGGCCCAGCGCCTCGCGAAATAGCTTCTCTGCAATTTCCGTCATTAGGGTCGCTCTTTCGATGTCGGTATCTGAATTATAGGACGCGAAGCTTAACGGAGCCATCTCTGGAATACTCGCTGGGCCGGTTCGAGTGCGAGGGCTGATTGTGCGGCAGCCCAAAGATTAGAGCCCCGGACCGGCGCCGCGGCTGGTGTGCCAAAACGCAAGCACTTCAGCGGCGTGGAAGGACACCCGATAAGATGGTAGTGGATACGACTGAGGTGGATTCGCCTCACCCCACGAAAGTTCGCATTTCGCGCCCTTGCGCCCAGTTTCGGCTGGACGGCAAGAAGGGCGAACACACGCTCCGATCACAGGAAGTCGGGAAAGTGTGCGTGTCCGCTTGCGGACGCCCGTTGTCCCCCACGATACTTCAGCTCCATGAAATTCGAACTACTCGCCACCGACGGTGCTGCGCGGCGCGGACGGATGATCTTCGACCGTGGAAGTGTCGAGACGCCGGCGTTCATGCCGGTTGGCACCTACGGAACGGTGAAGGCGATGACGCCGGAGTGGCTGCGCGAGGTCGGCGCCGAGATCATTCTCGGCAATACGTTCCATCTTATGTTACGTCCCGGCGTGGAGGTCGTGCGCGCGCATGGCGGTCTTCACCGCTTCATGCACTGGGAACGGCCGATCTTGACCGACTCGGGCGGCTTTCAGGTCTGGAGTCTTGGCAACCTCCGCAAGCTCGGCGAGAAGGGTGTGTGGTTCCAGTCGCCGGTAGATGGATCTAAGATTTTCCTCGGCCCGGAGGAATCCATCGCAGTGCAGCAGGCGCTTAACGCGGACATTATTATGATCTTCGATGAGTGCATGCGGCACCCGGCGACCGAGCCCGAGGCGCGCGCCTCGATGGAGTTGTCGCTGCGTTGGGCCGAGCGCTCGAAGATCGCACACGGGGATCATCCCTCTGCACTCTTTGGGATTGTGCAGGGCGGGATGTATGAGCATCTGCGCGACATCTCGCTCACGGGTCTGAAACAGATCGGCTTCGACGGTTATGCCATCGGCGGACTTTCCGTAGGGGAGTCCAAGGAGAAAATGCTGCGCATCCTCTCGCATTTGGCAACGCAGATGCCGACGGACAAGCCGCGTTACTTGATGGGCGTGGGCACGCCCGAGGACTTGGTCGAGGCCGTGCGTCGCGGCATGGACATGTTCGATTGCGTGCTGCCGACGCGGAACGCCCGCAACGGTTGGCTCTTCACTCACGACGGCGCGGTCAAGATAAAGAACGCCCGTCATGCGAAGGATACCGGGCCGGTGGACCCGGATTGCGATTGCTATACCTGCCGCCACTATAGCCGCGCCTATCTGCGCCACCTGCACCAGGCCAACGAAATCCTGGGGGCCATCCTCGCGACGATCCACAACCTGCATTATTACCAGACGCTAATGCGGGGATTACGCGCGGCGATTGCAGAAAAAAAGCTGGATGAATTCGTCGAGAAGTTTTATCGTATGCGCCGCCGGGGTGAGCCGGGGTAGTCGCCGATGCACTTAACGTGCATCTGCGCCGGCGAACGCCAGCACATGGATGTGCTGGCCGGGCTGTATCGAAGTTGAATAAGTTTCGCCATGGACGGCTGGAAATATACATTGGGGTAAGGGCTCCTTAATTCTTGTCATTTCTAGGAAATCGATACCATGAATTTTTTGATCTCTGAAGCCTGGGCCCAAGCGCCCGCCGACGCCGCTGGGCTACAAGGCGGCGGGACGATGACGTTACTACTGATGGCGGGGATGTTCGTTGTTTTTTATTTCCTGCTGATTCGACCGCAACAAAAGCGTGCCAAGGAGCACAAGGCCTTGATCTCCGCGCTCGCCAAGGGCGACGAGGTCGTGACTGCCGGCGGAACCTTGGGTCGGGTTACCGATCTCAACGACAACTACGTCACGGTCGAGATTGCCGATGGCGTCAACGTCAAGGTCCAACGCCAGGCGGTCCAGACGGTACTGCCCAAGGGCACGATGAAGTCGGCGTAATTTCGCTAGCTACAGGATTGACCACGATCAAGAACAATCTGCGTTCGGTGATCGGCTTCCGACACGACGCCGGGCAGGGGGGAGGAGACGTGGAGTTTTTCAGAAAATGTGGTTTGTCCCTGAGGCTCTAAGGTTCCGTGAGGTTCCGAGTCAAGCTCAGGTTGAGCAACGCCACGGCGACGAACGATAAGAATGCCGCGTCCGGGTTGCCCCGAAAATTTGGTCGCGATGGTCAGTATGTCCGGCCGCCGTCCCACATCGGTGGAAACCGCCGGTCAGGCGCTGAAATCATCGCGGGCCGCCGCCCGCGATCTTCTTCCAGATCAAACCCGCGGAGACGACTTAGCGCTAATCCGCTCGATCGCGATCCTTATGCTTTGCCCCATTCTGTCTATGGCGCTTGCGAGCGCGCCAATTTCATCTTTGCGATCGACCTCGACGATTCGCACCGCCAGTTTCCCATGGCTCATTTCGTCCGCGACGCGCGTCAGATTTCGAATTGGCTTTGCCATTCGCTCGGAGAACCAATACGCGATGACGGTCACCAGGATTAAGGTCACGCCCAGCAGTATCAATGCCTTTCGGTTGGCTTCGCGGATCGGCGCATAGGCTTCCTCGTAATCCTGCTGTGTCACCAGGATCCAGCCCGGCGTTGTTTTCTGCACATAGGCAATGACCCGTTTACCGTTGTCTTCATATAAAAGCCGCTTCGCGCCTTGATCCGGACGACCGAGATAGGCTGGATGCTTGTTAAAGTCGGCGCTTTTTATTGCATATTCCTCTTTCTGGTGCGCCACGACCTTGCCTTCCTCGTCGAGGAGAAATGCAAAGCCCGTCCGACCGATGCGCTGTTTAGTGATCGCCTCCGAGATGTCGGTGATATGAAGCGTCATGGCGATCATGCCGATAAGTGTCTTAGTGCCGGAACTTGAATCGGGTTTCTTGATTGGAGCGGCCAATACGACGGCCGGTTTGCCGGTCACCCGGCTGATGATGACCTGTTTCCCCATGGGAGCGCCGCCCATCACCTGCTTGAAATATATACGGTCGCTATAGTCGATCACCGGGGCGTCATCGCTCTTTCCCAGAGTATGTCCGTCGAGCGCAGTGGTGAAAACACGTAACGCCCAGTTGTATTCGTTGACCAGCGTTATCAATATCGGGTTCTGGCGCTTCGGGTCCATTGAAAGCATATCGGGAAGGGCCGCGTTTTGATTCAGCGCTTTCAAGTTCATGGTGACCCAGGCATTGACCTGATCGACGAGTTTGTCGGAGGCGTCGCCTAGCCTTTGATCGATGGATGTTTCAAGCTGCGCAACTGAGCTACGGTAATCGATGTACCAGATCGCGCTTAGCGGAGCGATCGCGACGACGAGCATTGTTACTAGTATCTTCGGAAAAATATTGAGATGCAGCCAGTTACGTAATTTCACGTTGTTCTCCTAACGATTGAGTAAGTCGGGACAGTCATTCATCGCGATAAAACGGTCAAGCGTGTCTGCGCCTTTCGCTCGATCCACGAGTGAGTCGGCGCGGCCAATTTCTTTAATCGGAAATCCGCTACGGGAGGCCAGGAAAGCGCGCGAGCAGATTTCGTACTACCCGTTAACTTACGTAAACCATCCCTTCGGACGAACTGGCGAAAATCCCCACCTTGAAGGTATTAGCAGTTTAGCGAGGGTTTGCAAGCTCAGAAAATGCCCACCCGTACTGCCTCAAGTGGCGCCGCGTGGCGTCGCCTCCGCGGGCGGTGGTGTCTGATTAGCGAAAGTTGAATTCATCCGGAGAGGATCATTGGTTGAAACGCCTTTGACAAGGTTACCGACTTGGATTAGAAATGTGAGTTCTTTCACTTGGGCGACGGGCGCCGTGGTAAGCGACATCGTCTAGGACGGCCCGCCACGCATCCACACGCGGCCCTGACCCTTGGCGGAAATTCCCGTTAACTGATCCATCGCCCTAGGGGGCCCCATGCCGCGCTCTGTCCATCCCGGACATCCTGCTGTCGATGAGGTAACCGAGGTTGTATCCAGCCTGGTACGCCGCGCGCGCGCGGCACAAACCATCTACGAGCGATATTCGCAAGCGCAGGTCGACGAGGTGGTCACGGCGGCGGCATGGGCGGTCGTCAACCCGCCGCACGCCCGCGAGCTGGCCGAAATCGCCGTCCGCGATACCGGGCTCGGCAACGTCCAGGATAAGATCGAGAAGAACCGCCGCAAAACCCTCGGGACGTTGCGCGATTTAGCCGCGGCGAAATCCGTGGGCGTCATCGCCGAATATCCGCAACAGGGCATCGTCGAGATCGCGCGACCCGTCGGTGTCGTTGGCGCGCTCGTGCCGTCCACGAACCCTGCGGCGACTCCCATTAACAAGATCATGAATGCGCTCAAGGGGCGCAACGCGATCATTCTGTCGCCGTCGCCCAAAGGGCACAGCACCTGCACCAGGCTGCTTGAGTTCGTGCATGCGGAGCTCGCGCGCGGCGGCGCGCCGATCGATCTGGTGCAGCTGCTTCCCGCACCGGTTACCAAGGTATCGTCCGAAGCGCTGATGCACCAGGTCGATCTCGTGGTGGCCACGGGTTCCCAGAACAACGTGCGCGCGGCGTACTCGAGTGGCACGCCGGCGATCGGCGTCGGCACCGGCAACGTGCCGGTCATCGTCGACGCTAGCGCCGACCTCTCGGATGCGGCCGGCAAAATCGCGCGCTCCAAAACCTTCGATAACGCCACGAGTTGTTCGTCCGACAACAGCGCGGTGGTTGTGGAATCGGTTTACGACCCACTCATCGCGGCCTTGATGCGAGAGGGTGGCGTACTGCTGACTGCAGCGGAAAAAACGCGGCTGCAAGACGCAATGTGGGTGCATGGTGGGCTCAACCCGAAAATTATCGCGAAATCCGCGCCAGAACTCGCCGCGGTCGCCGGGCTCGAACGCCCCGGACTCAAACGCGCGCGCTTCCTCATGGTCGAGGAAACCGGCATCGGCAAGGACTATCCGTTCTCGAGCGAAAAGCTTTCGCCCGTGTTGACCGTTTATCGAGCCAAGGATTTCGACAACGCGTTCGAGATTACGCGCCAGATTTTGCGGCACCAGGGCGCCGGTCATTCTTGCGGGATTTACACCCGCGATGACGACCATATTCTCCGGCTTGGCCTGGAGATGCCGGTATGCCGGGTGATCGTGAATCAGATCCATGTATTCGCCACCGGCGGCAGCTTCGACAATGGGTTGCCGTTCTCGCTGTCGATGGGTTGCGGTACCTGGGGCAAGAACAGCATTTCCGACAACGTGAACTACAAGCACTTCTTGAACATCACACGCATCGTGCGGACCATTCCTGCCGTGGAGCCGTCCGAAGACAGCTTGTTCGGCGCCTATCGCGCGAAATACCGAATTTAATCCCGACCCCGAGCGCCCGATGCGCACCGTCAGACACTATATCGACATGCGCGCCGACGCCACGCCGGATAAGGCGTACCTCGTCGCACCGGAGACGGGTCGCGAGCTGCGCTACGGGCGCTTGCGCGAGGACGCGCGGACCTTATTTTATTTTCTGCGCAAAAAGGGTTTACGCCAAGGCGAAAAAGTTTCGCTCATGGCGCATAACGGCTACCAGGCGGCGGATCTGTTCTTAGGATTGATGTACGGCGGATTCGTCGTGGCGCCGATCAATCTGCTCGCGCAAAGCACACAGCTTGAGTACCTGTTGGATCACTCCGATACCAGCCTCGTTTTCGTTGCCGAACCTTACCGGGAGCGCCTCGCGTCCGCACTTAAAAAAATTAATCGTCTTGTGGAGGTTGTCGTAATCGACGTCGACGCCGAAACCATTTTTAGCGATTTCGACGCCACCGCCACAGCAGTGCCGCCGGTCGCGGAAACCGACGAGGCGCTCTTATTGTATACCTCGGGTACGACGGGCGTTCCGAAGGGCGTGGTGCTGACCCACCGGAACGTGATATCGGGCGGGCTGTTTACCGGCGAGGCGCACGAGTTGACATCCACCGATCGCGTGTTGAACTCATTGCCGCTCTATCACATCAACGGCCAGATC
>JBGPGJ010000053.1:0-9114 GCA_041483795.1 Sulfurifustaceae bacterium | reverse complement strand
GTGAGTTTGCTGCGCGAACTTCTCGACGCGCTCTTTAAGTTTGTCGTTCTGGTAGGTGTAGGCGATTTCCGCGCCTTCGCGATGCATGGCCTTGGAGATACCCCAGGCGATCGAGCGTTCGCTGGCGACACCTACAATGAGCGCGCGTTTTCCGGCAAGAAAACCCATGTCGGTCTCCTGTGTGATTGGAAGCGTATGTTATTGTGAGACGGATTGAAGCCTGAAACTTTAGGGTATGATAGCGTATCCGTGCGGGCCGATAAACAAATCAACGGGACAAAAAAATTGCACAAGGCGCGCCGAGGTGAGGTGAGACGGCAGCTGCTTGCATTCGGCGCCATAATGTTGTCGGTGTCCGCTCCGGCGCAGTCGGCGCCGTCCGCGGCGCTCGGTTACACCCCGAAGTACCCACCCGGGTTTCACCACTTCGACTACGTCAACCCGAACGCACCCAAGGGCGGTGAACTCACCTTGGCCGGTCGTGGCAGCTTCGATTCGCTCAACCCTTTCGTGCTCAAGGGAGTCGCGGCTGAGGGGATCACCGATCTAGTATTTGAACCGCTCATGCAGCAGAGCCTGGACGAACCTTACAGCCTGTACGCGCATCTCGCACAAGACATCGAACTCGCGCCCGACCGGTTGTCGGTCACTTTCCGGCTCGATTCGCGAGCGCGCTTTTCCAACGGCCGGCCGGTGTCGGCCGAGGATGTCAAATTTTCGTTCGACACGCTCAAGAGCAAGGCCGCGCATCCTATCTATCGGCTCTATTGGACGGATCTCAAGCGAGCGGTAGTCGTGGATCCGCATACGGTGAGATTCGAATTCGCCCGCGTCAATCCGGAGCTGCATCTCATTGCCGCCCAAATCCCGGTGTTTTCGCGCGATTGGGTCGGCGACAGGCCGTTCGACAAACTCGCTACCGCAAAACCGATCGGAAGCGGTCCGTATGTGGTCGAGAGTTACGATCTGGGCAAGCGCATCAGCTACACGCGCAATCGCGAATATTGGGCGCGCGATCTCAATACTCGTCGCGGAACATTTAATTTCGATCGCATTACGGTGAAGTACTACAAAGACGATATCGTGATGTTGGAGGCGTTCAAGGCCGGCGAATTCCACTACAATCAGGAGTTTTCCTCCAAGCACTGGGCACGAGACTACCTAGGACCGCAGTTCGATTCAGGTCGGATTAAGAGGGAGAAACTGCGTCACCACAACGACGACGGAATGCAGGGATTCGTGTTCAATACCCGTCGGGCGCTTTTCAAAGACAAGCGCGTGCGTCGGGCAATCGGCTTGGCCTTCGATTTCGAGTGGTCGAACCGGAATCTGTTTTTCGATCAATACACCCGTTGCTACAGTTATTTCAGCAACTCGGAGCTGGCGGCGTCGGGTTTGCCGCAGGGCGATGAACTCAAACTCCTTGAACCGTTTCACGCGCAACTGCCGAAGGAGGTGTTCACGGAAGTCTGGCAGCCACCAAGTACCTCACCGCCGGGGTCGCTGCGCGAGAATCTGAAGAAGGCGCACGCGCTACTCACAGAGGCCGGATGGGTGCTCAAGGATGGGGTACTGCAGAACGCCAAAGGCGAACGGATGGAGTTCGAGGTGATGTTGACGTCGGTACAAGGAAGGGGGTTTGAACGTATTCTCGCGCCATTCGCGCGTAATCTCGCCAAGCTCGGAATCCGGACGACCTATCGCAGCGTCGATACGGCACTTTATCAACGGCGTTCGGAAACCTTCGATTTCGACATGATGGTTTCGTGGTTCAAGGAGAGCCAGTCGCCGGGCAATGAGCTCATGACGCGCTTTCACTCGTCAAGCGCCGCTCAGGAAGGGTCGGACAACGTCATCGGAATTCAAGACCCGGTAGTGGACGCGCTCATTGAGAAGATAATCTTTACGCCGGATCGAAAGCGGCTGGTGACGGCGGTACGGGCGTTGGATCGGGTGCTGTTGCAAGGCGAGTATCTGGTTCCCAATTGGTATCTCGCCTCCCACCGCATTGCCTATTGGGACAAGCTCGCGCGACCGGACGACTTGCCGCTCTATTACGAAGCCGACCTCTGGATGCGCATGACTTGGTGGAGTAAATAGCGGATGGCCACTTACATCTTCAAACGCCTGTTACTGATGATTCCGACGTTGATCGGCGTTATGTTGATCACCTTCATCGTCACCCAGTTTGTGCCGGGCGGACCGGTGGAGCAGTTGATCCATCAGTTGCAGCGGCACAGCGCCGTGGGTGAGGCGGGCGGTTCGACCTCCGGCCCGGCTCTGTACCGCGGCGCCGCCGGGTTGGACGCGGACCGCATCAAGGAACTGAAGGCGCTGTACGGCTTCGATAAACCCGCGTATGAGCGATTCTTTGAGATGATGAGAAATTACTTCGTTTTTAACCTCGGTGAGAGCTATTACCACCACAGGTCGGTACTTGGGCTCGTCGTTTCGAAGCTACCGGTCTCGATCAGCATCGGGTTATGGACGTTTTTTATTGTGTATTTGACTTGTATCCCTCTCGGCATTGCCAAGGCAGTGCGCGACGGTTCGACCTTCGACGTGGTGACCAGCACTGCCATCCTGGTGGGTTTCGCCATTCCCGGTTTCGTTCTGGGTATCACGTTATTGGTGTTGTTCGGCGGCGGTTCATTTTGGGACGTTTTCCCGCTACGCGGGCTCACGTCGGATAACTGGTCGGAACTGTCGTGGGTCGGTAAGATTTTGGATTACCTGTGGCACATGGTGTTGCCGATCATCGCCTCGGTCGTGGGTAGTTTCGCGGTGATGACCATGCTGACGAAAAACAGTTTCCTCGAGGAGATCCGCAAGCAGTACGTATTGACGGCGCGCTCGAAAGGATTGAGGCAAAACACGGTGCTGTACAAGCATGTATTTCGGAATGCGATGATCCCGCTGGTTACGGGTTTCCCCGCGGCTTTCATCGGCGCGTTCTTCAGCGGCAGCCTGCTCATCGAGACTATTTTCTCTCTCGATGGCATTGGTTTGTTGTCTTACGAATCCGTCGTGAATCGCGACTATCCGGTGGTGCTCGGGACTCTTTATCTGTTCACGTTGCTCGGTCTCGTAGCCAAGCTGCTTTCGGATTTGGCGTATGTGCTTATTGACCCGCGCATCCAGTTTGAATCGGTGGACAAGTGAGCGCTGCTGTGGGCGCTGAACCCAATCATCTCTCTCCCGGGCGACGCGCCTGGCGGCGCTTTCGCGCTAACCGCCGTGGTTACGTGAGTTTATGGATTTTCTGCATTTTATTTTCGATCAGTTTGTGTGCGGAAGTATTGAGCAATGATAAACCCGTGATCGTCCATTATCAGGGGAGCTGGTATTTCCCGTTTCTCAAGACCTATCCGGAAACGACGTTTGGCGGGGACTTCGAGACCGAGGCGGACTACAACGATCCGTACCTGCGAGAACTGTTGACACGCGACGACAGTTGGGTGTTGTACGCGCTCAATCGCCACTCCTTCAGTTCGATAAATTATTTTGCCAACCAACCCAATCCAGCATCGCCGTCACGCGCGAACTTGCTCGGAACAGACGATCGCGGACGCGACGTGCTGGCGCGGCTCTTGTACGGATTCCGCTTGTCCGTGTTGTTCGCTTTTGCGCTTACCATTGTCGGCACTTTTATCGGCGTACTGCTCGGCGCGCTGCAGGGCTACTTCGGCGGCAAGTTCGATCTCTTGTTTCAGCGCTTTGTTGAGATATGGAACTCGATGCCGGAGTTGTATTTGCTCATTATTTTCGCCTCGTTGTTCCAGCCGAGCATTCTGTTGCTGCTTTTTCTATTGGCACTTTTCGGCTGGATGGGGCTTGCCGACTACGTGCGCGCCGAATTTCTGCGCGGCCGCAACATGGACTACGTGCGCGCGGCACGGGCACTCGGCGTTTCGAATCGGGCAATCATGTGGCGCCACCTGCTGCCGAACGGGCTGACGCCGGTAATCACGTTCTTGCCGTTTCGCATCAGCGGCGCCGTGTTGGAACTTACGAGCCTCGACTTCCTCGGGCTCGGAGTGCCGCCAAGCACCCCAAGCTTGGGCGAGCTTCTGGCGCAGGGCAAGGAGAATATCGAGGCGTGGTGGTTGTCGGTAACGACATTCGGGGTTTTGGTCGGCGCGTTGGTATTGCTCATTTTCGTCGGTGAGGCCTTGCGCGAGGCCATGGATACGCGCAAGGCGGTGACATGAGCGCGTTGCTTGAAGTCGAACGCTTGTCGCTGCGATTCGGGCGCGGAACCGAGGCCGTAGACGTGTTGCGGGAAGTAAGCTTTACCATTAACCCTGGTGAGAAATACGCGCTCGTCGGGGAGTCCGGTTCGGGCAAGACCGTTACCGCGCTCTCGATATTGAAACTGCTCGACCCGACCCATACGTCGTACCCTTCCGGCAAGGTGCTGTTCGGCGGGCGCGACCTTCTCGCTTTGAGTGAGCCCGACATTCGCCATGTGCGGGGAAGCGAAATCGCCATGATCTTCCAGGAGCCGATGACGGCGCTAAACCCGGTGACCCCCATCGGTGAGCAGCTGATGGAACCACTCATCGTGCATCAGGGGATGAACCGGGTTCAGGCGCGCACGCGCATGCTGGAGTTGCTCGATCGTACCGGTATCCCCGAGCCGCACAAGCGTTTCGATGCCTTTCCGCACATGTTGTCCGGTGGCCAGCGTCAGCGCGTCATGATCGCCATGGCGCTCGCCTGTTCGCCGAAGCTTCTCATCGCCGATGAGCCAACCACGGCGCTGGATGTGACGATTCAGGCGCAGATCCTGGCCCTGCTCGAAGACCTGCAAAAGGAATTCAGCATGGCGGTAATACTCATCACCCACGATCTCAATCTCGTGCGGCGTTTCGCCGACCGCGTCGGGGTGATGCAGAACGGACGAGTAGCGGAAGAGGGTGATATCGATCGCATCTTCCGAACCCCGGTACAGGAGTATACACGCGCGCTGATCGCGAGCCGCCCGGAACGTCGTGTCGAGCCCGGCGAAGCGGCGCGCCTTGCCCAGGCGCCGCGCCTCGTCGAGTTGTCCGACGTCCGTTGCAGTTTTCCGATCCGCTCCGGTTTTTTCCGAAAACGCGCGGGCGAAGTGAAGGCGGTGGATAACGCCAGTCTGTGGCTGCACCGGGGCGAAACTCTGGGAATCGTCGGCGAGTCCGGTTCCGGAAAATCCACGCTCGCCTATTGCCTGCTGCGTCTACAGGACTGTACTGGCGCTATTACCTTCGACGGCCGACGGCTCGACGGCCAGTCGCAACGCGAGCTGCGGCCGCTGCGACGGGATTTTCAAGTAGTATTTCAAGATCCGTACTCATCGCTCTCCCCACGCCTGACCGTTGAGCAGATCGTGGGCGAGGGTCTCAAAATCCATTTCCCACAGCTCGATTCCGAAGCGCGGCGAACGCGCATTATTCGGGGGCTGGAGGAAGTGGGACTGAATCGCGACATGTTGTGGCGCTATCCGCACGAGTTTTCCGGCGGTCAACGCCAGCGTATCGCCATTGCACGCGTCGTGGTGCTCGAGCCTAAGTTGATCGTGCTGGATGAACCAACCAGCGCGCTGGATGTGTCTGTGCAAAAGCAGGTATTGGAGCTGCTACGTGAGCTGCAGCGGAAGCACAGTATGAGCTACATATTCATCAGCCACGATCTCGCCGTGATCGGCGCCATGGCGCACCGCATCGTGGTGATGCGTCAAGGTCAAATCGTGGAGCAGGGGGAGACGGAAGCGTTGTTTGCGAACCCGAGAGTTTCCTATACGCAACAGCTGCTACGCGCATCGTTGCTACGCGCGGACTGATAATCTGTGCGGGGCGCCTGCCGGGGAAGGAAATTGACACGACCCGATGCGCAGGATGTTCGATCGCAGGTTCTTGGGCGGGCAGATGGCCTCGACAGGAACTGCATTGCTTATTTAAGAGACATTGATCAATATTGAAAGCGGTTTTATCGGAAGCGATTGTCCGGGTCGACGCCGGAAGCGCTTGTGTCGTGCATGTACGCATCAAGGCCGAATACGTTGCGGCTATGACCCAAGGTCTTACTCAGAAATAAGAAACCTCTGAGTAATTCAAAAAAATACTATCTCTCACCGCAAAGGGTGCCTGCCATCCTTGGCGTAACATCGGTAGCTGCGGATACCACGGCCGGTACTTCCGTGTACCGGCGCTCAGCGGCGCGAATACACGTTAAGTGCATTCGCGATAACCCCGCTTTGCCTCAGCCGTTCGGTTTTTCGTTAGACAGAGCGGCAGCCGGCACGCCGTTAGTGAAGATCCGCAGCTTTTGGCCTAGTTGCAACACGTCGCTCGGTTCGAGCAGATTCCAGTGTACGATCTGCGACACCAGCACACCATAGCGGCGGGCGATACTCCATAGCGTTTCGCCGGCACGTACATAGTGAATGAGGGGCGCTTTAACGTCGGTCGCGCTCCAGGTTGACAGCGCCGGCTTCGCCAGTGACGCGGAGTTGGAAGCGGCCACGACCACCGGCGGCAGTGCGCGCGAGGAAACCGGGATCATCAGGCTCTGTCCAATCCGCAGGATATTTGAAGACAAATTGTTGGCCGAGCGAATGGCCTCGATGGTCACGCCGTTTTGGCGCGCAATATCGTGCAAGGTCTCGCCACGCTTGACCTCGTGACCGCGCCACTGCACGCGTTCCTGCTCGGAAATATTGCTCAACCCCGCCAGTAACGTATCCTTCTTGCCCACGGGGATGAGCAGATGATGCGGTCCCTCGGGGTCGGTCGCCCAGCGGTTGAGATGCGGGTTGATGTATTGCAGTTCGTCGAGCGGTACATCGGTGAGCCGCGAGACCACGCCGAGATCAATTTGCGAACCCACGTCCACCTGCGCGAAATAAGGCGCGTTCGGAATGGCGACCAGCTGCACGCCGTACTTGTCGGGATTGGCGACGATGTTCGCCATGGCGATCAACCTTGGAACATAGTTAACGGTCTCGGCCCTGAGCTTGAGCGACTGGTAAGTGGTCGGTTTCCCCAGGTGGCGGTTGTACTCCATCATGCGCGCGATCTTACCCTCGCCGGCGTTGTAGGCCGCGAGCGCGAGGTGCCAGTCGCCGTTGAATTCGTCGCGCAGCTTCTCGAGGTAATCGAGCGCCGCCTGGGTCGAGGCCATGACGTCGCGGCGCCCGTCGTACCACCAGTTCGCCTTAAGGCCGTAGAGCCGTCCCGTTGGCGCAATGAACTGCCACAACCCGACTGCCTTCGCGCGCGAGTAGGCGTAGGGTTTATAGGCGCTCTCGATGGCGGGCAACAGCGCGATCTCGAGCGGCATCTTGCGCTTCTCGACCTCTTCGACGATGTAGTAGAGATAGAGCCGCGCGCGCCCCATCATCGCCTGCATGTATTCGGGGTTGTTCACGAACCATTGTTCGTGACGCGCGATCAGCGCGCTGTCGAGCGACGCCAAGCCATAGCCCGCGCGCAGGCGAGACCACAAGTCGGGGTGGGGCTTTGGATCGATTAGCGCGAGTTTCGCGGGGGTCTGTTCTGTTTGCTCTGCGGAGTTTGCAACGGTGGTCGGTTTGGCCGGGGATGCCGTCGTTGCGGCGGTGGAGCCGGTGGAAGTAGAAGGCGCACCGTCTGGCGCGGTAGTAGCGCATCCTGTAGCGGCCAGCGACAACAGCGCGCACAGAATTATCGTTCTGGTTCTTATTCCATCCATCTAAAAGATAGTAGAAACACCACCGATCCCCGTCAACCTAAAATTTCATTTAAATCGAGGATTTAGCTAGAAAACGATTGACATCGCTACGCTTTTCATATTAGCCGGCGTCGGGGGCGATTATCCCCTGAAACCATCCTTCCATCGGCGAATGGTGGCAAAGACTTCCGTCTCTGAATCGAGTGTCTGTTGCGCGTGGTTTTGCGCCGCTTTTCGCACCGACGGTGCCGCCGAGCGCAGGAACGGGTTGATACGTCGCTCCAAGCCAATGGTGGAGGGCAGGGATGGGTGGTCTTGCGCGCGCCATGCCCGCACACGCTCGAGGTGCTCGCGTGCGTCACGGTTGTCAGGCTCGACGGCCAGTGAAAAGCGCAGATTGGCCTCCGTGTACTCGTGGCCGCAATAGACCTTGGTATCTTCCGGCAGCGCCGCGAGTCGGCTGAGCGAGGCGTGCATCTGCTCCGCGGTGCCTTCGAACAGCCGGCCGCAACCGGCGCTAAACAGCGTATCGCCGCAGAACAGCAGGCTGTGCCCGTAGTAGTTAATCTGCCCGCGCGTATGCCCGGGGGTCGCAATGGCCTCGAAGCGCAATCCCAGCTCCGCCAGTTCCAGGCGACTCCCGTCCTCGAGCCGGTGCGTGATTGCCGGGATGGGTTCGTGTGCGGGGCCGTAGACAGGAATCGCATAGCGCCGGGCAAGTTCGGCTACGCCCCCCACATGGTCGTTATGGTGGTGGGTACAAAAAATTGCTTGCGGGCGCAGCTGTTCCCGCTCCAGCGCGCGGATGGCAGGCTCGGCGTCGCCGGGGTCTACAATCGCCACCCCATTGCCTGTTTCTCCTCGGATCAGCCAGATGTAGTTGTCCTTGAACGCCGGGACGTGTAAAACATTCACCATGTCCGGAAGTTTTACGTGCCTAGCGGAGTTCGTCAATGGGTAACCTGCGATCCGCGTTGGAATTGCGCCAACGGCTGCGCGGGTGGTTCGTCACCCCACTCGGACGTTCGCTCGAAGCGCACGAGGCCAACCGCCTGCGCGAGGTGTTGCCGCGGCTATATGGCGCGGTGGCAATACAGCTTGGCAGCATCGGCGAGCTTAATCTGCTCGACTCCGCCGCCGCACCCAAACACATTTTGCTCGACCTGCCCGCCGAGCCCGGCGGCGTGCGCGCGCGCGGTTTACCGGAGCAACTGCCGTTCGAGTCCAAGAGCGTGGATGTCGCGTTGCTGCCGCACACGCTCGATTTCTGCGACGACGCGCATTCAGTGTTGCGCGAAGTGGCGCGCGTACTCGCGCCGGAAGCGCACGTCGTCATCCTCGGCTTCAATCCGGTCTCGCTGTGGGGCCTGCGGCGGTTGTTCGCGCGCCGGCCGCGCGCGATGCCGTGGTGCGCGAATTTTTTTT
>JBGPGJ010000052.1:0-9188 GCA_041483795.1 Sulfurifustaceae bacterium | reverse complement strand
GTGCGGGCTGTGGCACATCGAAGCCACTGGTGCGACGCCAGGGAAGGCATGTAAATTTTCTGCCTTAACGGCGATAGTATTTTGAGAATAATTCAGAGTTTCCCTAAGCCGTTTCCTCGTTAAGCCGTTCCACCCACTCGTGTACCTGACGCGAGCCACGTGCACGCAGAATCTTGCGTGCAAACGCCGCCAGTCGTTTGGCATGACTCTCGCGCACCAGGCGCTTGATGTCGAGCAGCGTGGCCGGGTGCATGCTGAATTCCGTGAGTCCCATTCCCAAGAGCAGGCGCGTGTAGCGCGGATCGCCCGCCATCTCGCCGCACATCGCGACGGCAATGCGCGCCTTTTTTCCGGCCTCGATGGTGAGCGATATTAATCGCAATACCGCCGGGTGCAGCGGGTCGTAGAGGTAATTCACCGCGTCATCCACGCGGTCAATGGCGAGCGTGTACTGAATGAGATCGTTGGTGCCGATCGAGAAAAAATCGAGATGCGAGGCGAACAGATCGGCCGATAGCGCCGCCGCCGGCACTTCGATCATGCCGCCGACCGGCAGGCGTGGGTTAAAGCGCTCGCGTCGGCGCTTGAGCTCGTGCTTGGTCTCCTCGACCAGTTCCAGTACGCGAAACAATTCGTCTTGCGAGGACAGCATCGGGATCATCATGCGCACGCTGCCGAGCGCCGAGGCGCGCAGAATCGCCCGCAGTTGCGGGCGAAACAAACTGGGATCGTGTAGGCACAAGCGCACCGCGCGCAAGCCAAGCGCCGGGTTGATTGCCACCTGACCGCTCTCGGTGCGCCGCGCCTCGACCTGTTTGTCCGCGCCGAGGTCGAGGGTGCGGATCGTGACCGATTTGCCGCGCATCAGCGTCACGATCTTGGCGTAGGCGCGAAACTGCTCTTCCTCCGCCGGCGACGTGGTGCGGTTCATGAACAGGAATTCGGTGCGATACAACCCGATGCCCTGGGCGCCGGCTTTCAGCGCGGCATTGACGTCGCCCGGCAATTCGATGTTGGCGAACAATTTTACGCGCTGGCCGTCGCGCGTCACCGCCGGGCGCGTCTTGAACCTGGCGAGTTCACGGCGGCGTTCGGCGATGCGGGCCTTGATCCTACGGTAGGCGGCGATAACGTCGCGGTCGGGGTTGACGATGAGCACGCCGCGCTTGCCGTCCACGATCAACAGTTCGCCTGCGCGCACGTAGCGCGTGGCGTTGTGCACCGAGACGATGGCCGGAATGCCGAGGCTGCGCGCCAAAATCGCAGTGTGCGAGATCGGCCCGCCGAGGTTGGTGACGAACGCATGAACGCGGTGGTGCTTGAGCAATACGGTATCTGCGGGGGTGAGATCGTCCGCGACCACAATGTCGCCCGCTACCACGCGCTCATGCGCATCGTCATTGGGCTGCAACATGGCACTCAACACACGCTCGACCACTTGTTGTACGTCTCTTCCCTTCTCGCGTAGATAGGGGTCTTCCATGCGCTGGAACCGCTCGCTCAGCTGATCGCGCTGGATCTCGAGCGCCCATTCGGCGTTGTGCCGCTCGCGACGGATGGTGTCTATCGGAGCCTGCGAGATCGTCGTATCGTCGAGGATGAGCAGGTGGGTGTCGAGGAAGCTCGACGCCTCGCGCGGGGCGTTGGCGGGAATGCGTGCGCGGATATCTTGTAACTGCGTGCGCGCCGCTTCCACGGCGCGCGTGAAGCGCGCGATCTCAAGGTCGATCTGGTCTTTAGGAACCGTGTAGCGCGGAATTTCCGGCAGCTCGCGTTGCAGCACATGGGCCTTGCCGATTGCGATGCCGCCGCTCACCCCCGTGCCGTGCAGAGCTAGCATTGATTACCTCAAGACGAACGAGCGAAGTCGTATCATGAACTTTGTACCGACAAAAACATGATTGGGCTTCATTTACTCACCCTCTCCGAAATAATCGTTGACGAGTTCGGTCAGCGCCGCGAGCGCCTTGGCGGCGTCGGAACCTTTGGCGCACAACTCGAGTTCCGTGCCCTTGGGGGCGGCGAGCATCATGATGCCCATTATGCTCTTGCCGTTGACCTGCTGCGTGTCGCGCTTGAGCCAGATCTCGCTCTTGAATTCGGTCGCCAGACTCACGAATTTGGCCGAGGCGCGCGCGTGCAGCCCGAGTTTGTTCGCAATCGTGACGCGCCGGCACTTCATCGGCCGGTCTCCGGGCTCGCGCGCGCGGCGCATACGATTCCGCCCAAACCGCCGGACAGCGCCTTGTTCACGAGATCCTGGATCGGAAGCGTGCGGTAATTGAGCGCGCGCAGCAACATTGGCAGATTGACCCCGCCCACCAATTCCACGCGCCCGGGGACGACCAGGCGCGCGGCCACGTTCGCGGGAGTGGCGCCGTAAATATCGGTGAGCAGCAGCACACCGTCGCCGTCATCCAGCGCACGCACGCGTTCGCGCAGCGCTGCTTCGATCTGTTCCGCCGATTGGCTTGAGGAAACGGCGAACGCCTCGAGTCGCACCGGCGCGCAGCCGAACGTATGCTGCGCGGCGGAAATCATTTCCTCACCGATGCGGCCGTGGGTGACGAGCAGGATACCGATCATCTTAAATTCAGTGGTTGATTAAACAGTTAAAACAATTGTCGCCGTTAAGGCGGAAAATTGACATGCCGTCCCTGGCGTCGCACCAGTGGCTTCGATGCGCCACGGCCCGCACTTCCTTGTGCGGGCGCTCAGCGGCGCCGATGCACGTTAAGTGCATCGGCGACTACTCCGCTTCGCCTTTGCGGCGAATAGTATTTATTTCAGTTCCCGATGCCGCACCTGGGTCTTAACGCCCTTGGCGGCGAAGTAGGCCGCGAGGCGGTTGACCAGGTACACCGAACGATGTAGGCCGCCGGTACAGCCGATCGCGACCGTGAGGTAATTGCGATCCGCGCGCCCGAACGATGGCAGCCAACGCTCGAGGAAGGACTTCAGATCCTCGAACATCGCACGTACCTCGTCGTATTGTTCCAGAAAACGGATCACGGGTTCGTCCGCGCCGGTGTGCGCGCGTAAATTCGGCTGCCAGTAGGGGTTCGGCAGGCAGCGTACGTCAAAGACATAGTCGGCGTCGAGCGGTGTGCCGCGCTTGAACCCGAAGGACTCGAACAGCACCGTGAGGCCCACCGTCTCATATCCGCGCGCAAACTCCTGGATTTGGTGGCGCAGCTGGTGCGGGGTGGTGTGCGTGGTGTCCACGCGCAGCGCGGCGGCGTCCGCCAGGGGCTCGAGCAGTTTTTTCTCGAGGCGGATCGCCTCGAGCAACGGCGTTTCGTCGTCTTGCATCGGATGGCGGCGGCGTGTCTCCTGGAAACGCTTGACCAGGATCGCCTCTTCGGCGTCGAGGAACAGGATACGATGGGCGATACCGAGCTGCGTCAATTCCTCGAGTGCCTTGCGAGCGCCGGCGAGGAAGGCGCGGTTACGCGCGTCCATGCCGACCGCGATCTGCGTCAAGCGTTCGTCGCCGGCCTGCGACAGCTCGCGCGCTACGTGCGGCAGAAGCATTGCCGGCAGATTGTCGATGCAATAGAAACCCGCGTCTTCCAAGGCCTGCAACGCGATGGTTTTGCCCGAGCCCGAGAGACCGCTAACGATGAAAAAGCGCATCAGTCGAGACGGGGTTTGGATTTGTGCGGGATCTTGCGTGCGCGCTCTTCGGCGCCGCCGGAGGCGGTGCGCATCAGCGCCTTCTGACGCTGCATGAAATCCTGGAGCGGATTGATGCCCCACATGCGCAGAATGTAGGAGCGCGTGGCCGCCTCGACCAGCACCGCCAGGTTGCGGCCCGGGGCCACGTACAGAATCACCTCGGGAACCTGCACGTCGAGAATGTTGCGGGTGTGGGTGAGCGCTTGCAGGCGGTCCACGCGCACCATGCGCCGCTTGTTTAGTTTTTGCAGGTGTACGATCAGGTGCAGCCGCTTTTTGTGCCGCACCGCGGTTTCGCCGAACATCAGCCGTGCATCGAGGATGCCGAGGCCGCGCACCTCCAGGTAATCCGCCAACGAATGCAGGCTTTGTCCGACCACCACGTCCGGAGCAACGCGGACGAGTTCCACCGCGTCGTCCGAAATCAACCGGTGATTGCGCGACAACAGTTCGAGCGCGAGTTCGCTCTTACCGATGCCCGACTCACCGGTGATCATTACGCCCATGCCCATGACCTCCATGTACACTCCGTGCACCGTCTTGCGTGGCGCGAGCGCGCGCGCCAGGTAGTACTGCAGGTTGTCGATGACGATCGGGCTCGCGAGCGCGGAGGCGAAGAGCGCGCGCCGGCTGCGGTCGGCGCCGGCGGCGAGATCCGCCGGCGCGGGCTCGCGATTGGCGACGATCACCGCCGCCGTGCGCTCGGCGCCGAACAACGTCTTGACCGCGTGTGCGCGATCTTTTTTGCCCAGGCGTTCGAGATACTCGACCTCGGCCTGACCGAGCACCTGCACGCGGTTGGGGTGCACGAAATTCAAATGGCCCACGAGCGCCATGCCGGGGTATTTGGCGGTGATCGGTTCGAGCAGTCGCTCGGCGCCCTTGCGGCCGGCGACCCACGTGAGCTTCAGTTCCTTGCCCTGGTTGCGGAACAAGTCCTCGACGGTCAGGATCGGCGTGGTCATGCGCGCGGCGGTGAGTCGGTGAGCGTGCGCAACAGCTCCTCCGGCGTCTTGGCGTGCAGCAGGCGCTCGCGCACGTTTTTGTTACCGAAGATCACGGCCAATTCGCGCAGCAGTTGCAGGTGTTCCTGGTTGGTGTTTTCCGGCACCAGCAGCGCGAACGCCATGCGTACCGGCTTGCGGTCGAGCGCGTCGTAATCAATCTCCTGTTCGAGCGTGACGAACGCGCCCACGGCCTTCTTCAGCCCCTTTAACCGTCCATGCGGTAACGCCACACCGTCGCCGATGCCGGTCGAGCCGAGTCGCTCACGTTCGATCATGGACTGTAACGCCACATGGGCATCCACTTCCGGTTCGCCTTCCCCGAGAAGGGTAGAAAGCTTCTCGAGCAAACGTTTTTTGCTCGAGGCGGAGACAGACGACGCCACCCGCTGGAGGGAAATCAGATGCTGGATAGGCATGGAGGCGACATTATTGATTCGGTGGACAAATACTAAAACACGCCCGTGGGTGAGGAAGGCGTGCGCCGTCCCGCAGTGCATGTGCGTCCGACCCACCCACCGAATCAATAATAGCAATCATATGAGTTTCTTTATCGATGCGGCGGTCACACGTTAAATGCACCCCCGCTCGCATTCGTTTGACCTAGGTATCGGCCGGGACTGACCGCCGCTTCAATAACCGTCGCGCCCGCGGTGTGCAGAGGTCGCGGTCGCCAGCGGCCGGAAAAGGTATCGGACCAGGGTGTCTGCCGTTGCTTGGGCGGCCCGCGTTACAGCCATGGTTTTCTCCGAGAGGGCTAGACGAGCGATTTTCGCTGGTTCGACGGCGGGATGCTCATGGACTCGCGGTACTTGGCGACCGTGCGCCGCGCGACGTTGATGCCCTGTTGCGCCAGGATATCGGTGATCTTGCTGTCGCTGATCGGTTTCGAGGTCGTCTCGGACTCGACGAGTTTCTTGATGAGCGAGCGGATCGCCACCGAGGAGCAGGTGCCGCCGTCGGCCGTCGCCACGTGACTGGAAAAGAAATATTTCAGCTCGAACACGCCGCGCGGGGTCAGCATGTATTTGTTGGTGGTGACGCGTGAAACCGTGGACTCGTGCATTTCCACGGCCTCGGCCACGTCGTGCAGCACCAACGGTTTCATGGCCTCGGGGCCGTGGTCGAAGAAGGCGCGCTGGCGGTCCACGATCGTGCGCGCGACCTTGAGCAGGGTATCGTTGCGGCTCTTGACGCTCTTGATGAACCAGCGCGCCTGCTGCAATTGGTCCTGGAGATATTTATTCTGTGTGCTCGAGTCGCCACGGTGGATCATGCGCTCGTACTGGCGGTTGATGCGAAGCCGCGGCGAGAGATCGGGATTGAGTTCCGCGCGCCACACGCCTTTGTACTTCTTGACGATCACGTCGGGCACGACGTAACTCGCGGCTGCCGACTGCACCGTCGAGCCGGGGCGGGGATTGAGCCGCTGGATCAGCTGTATCGCTTGCTGTAACGCCTCCGGGGTGACCTTGAGCGCGCGGCGCAACGCGGTGTAATCGCGCGCGCCCAGCAGCGCGAGATTTTCCTGGGTGGCGAGTGCCTGCGCCTGCGCCAGCTCGGGGCATTGTATCGGGTCCAGCCCCTTCAGTTGCAGTCGTAGGCATTCGGCGAGGTCGCGTGCGCCCACGCCCGCCGGGTCGTAGTTCTGGATCTGGTGCAGCACCGCCTCAATCTCGTCGAGCTCGGCGCTAGCGCTGCTTTTGGCGAGCGCCTGTTGCACGTCTTCGAGCGAGCACGAGAGGTAACCCTCCTCGTTGGTGGCGTCAATCAGCGCCTGTGCGATCGGCTTGTCGTCCTCGGAGAACGGCGTCATTTGCACCTGCCACAGCAGGTGGTCCCGCAGCGTCTGCGGCCGGCTGTTGCGCGCGTCAATGTCCGGCAGGTCGTCGTCGGAACGCGTGCTTGAGGCCTTGGGTGAATCGAACAACTCGGCCCAGTCGCTGTCGCCGCCGGCGTCGTCGAGCGTGCCGCGCTCCATCGTCAGATCGGTCGGCGTCAGGTCTTCGCTGGAGGAGGAGTCAGTCGTGGTCTCCGGCAATTCACCCGGGCCGTCACCGTTCTCGCCCTTGGTTTCGGATTCGCCCAGTTCGCGCTCCTCGAGTAACGGGTTGCTCTCGAGGACTTCCTGGATTTCCTGTTGCAGCTCAGCCGAGGAAAGCTGCAGCAGTCGTATTGCCTGCTGCAATTGCGGGGTGATGGTCAGATGTTGACCAATTCGAAGATCCAGCGACTGCTTCATAAGGTGCCGACTGCGTGATTAATTTTAGCGAGCGGCGGATCCGCCCGCTTTATGTCTCTACCCGAAAGTTTAGCCGAACCTGTTGCGCGGGGAAGGCCGGATGTCGGTCCTGCGGTTACAACCGGAAATCCTGTCCTAAATATACCCGCTTGACATCGTCATTATACAGAATCTCCCCTGGCTTGCCGGCGGTCAGCACGTGGCCGTCGCTCAGGATATAGGCGTGGTCGCAGATTTTCAGGGTTTCCCGGACGTTATGGTCGGTGATGAGCACGCCCAACCCCCGTTCCTGCAGATGGTGGATCAGGTTCTGGATTTCGATCACCGATATGGGGTCGATGCCGGCGAAGGGTTCGTCGAGCAGCATGAAGCGCGGATTGGTGGCGAGCGCGCGCGCGATCTCCACGCGCCGGCGCTCGCCGCCGGAGAGGCTGATGCCGAGCGTGTCGCGTCGTTCGGCGATGTTGAGATCCTGCAACAACTCTTCGAGTTGTTTGGCGCGCGCCGCTTTGTCGAAATCGGTGCGCGTTTCCAGAATCGCCATGATGTTCTGTTCCACCGTCAGATGGCGGAACACGGACGGCTCTTGCGGCAAGTAACCGAGCCCGAGCCGGGCGCGCCGATGCATGGCGAAACGGCCGATGTCGTGATTGTTGAGCCGGATAACACCGCCGTCGGTAGGGACGAGTCCGACGATCATATAGAAACACGTGGTCTTACCGGCGCCGTTCGGTCCGAGCAGGCCGACGATCTCGCCGCTTTTGATTTCAAGCGACACGTCGCGCACCACCTGCCGGCCCTTGTAGCGCTTGGTGAGATGTTCGGCGACCAGCGTGTTCATGGTGAGTTCTTTGCCGGCGGTTGGATCACGGCATGGACGCGGCCGTCCTCGGCGTCGGACCCGTGCGCGACCAGGCGCTGGCCGTCGAGCGTATAGCGCAGATGCTCGGCGCTGAATTGATCGCCGCCCTGGCGTAACGATACCTTGCCGCTAAGTTCCAGCTCGCGCGCATTGGCGCGGTAGACGAGTCGTTCGGTGTCCGCCTTGAGTTCATCGGCGCGATTGTCGAGCAGCGCGCGCACTCGCACCGGTCGGCCGGAGGCCGTCACCGTGTCGAGCTGCGGGCCACGCGTGCGCACCTCGAGGCGATCGGCCTCGATCCGCAGACTGCCCTGCACCAGCACCACGTTGCCGCGATACACCGTCACGCCGGCCTTTTCGTCCACGTGCACCGAGGCGGCGGTCACCCGCAGCGGCTGATCGCGGTCATCCTTGAGTCCGTGGGCGGGTGCGGCTAACCACAATGAAAAATTGAGAATGAAAAGTGAATAGTAAAAGCGGCAGCGGCTCATGGCGCAGCGCCTTTGCCCTTGGACTTATCGAGTTGAACGATGAGCTCTTGGGTACGGACATCGCCGCCCGCGCCGCGCGGATCGCGCCCGTGCGCGACGTTCACATCGCCGATGAGTCGCACAAAGTCCACGTCCTTCGGCAAATAGCCCTGTTTAGCGCGGGCGTGGGTCGGCGCCTGTCCCGGCGTGTACTGAATCAGATACGGTTCTTCGATGGTGCTCGAACCGTCGTCGCCGTAGTGCACCAGCCTCCTGCCGCTCAGCTCGACCTGCGGCCGGCCTTGGGACGTCATCACTGTCGTGTGAAAGTTCTCGACGATATAGTCCGGGTCGTGACGTTGTTTACTGTCGGTTACTATCTCGGGCGCGGTTGTGAGCCGCGACAGCCACCATGACCCGGCGGCGAGTGCGATCAAGATGACAGCGATCGCGAGTTTGCGCACGTTCAGTTTCATGCGCGGGGGCCGGCGGACAGATAGCGCCGTATCTCGTCGTCATACGTGCCTTGGGCGTAGAGAATGAGCTCGGCCAGCTCGCGCGCCGCGCCGCGTCCGCCGTCGGCGGGGGTAATCCAGTGCGCGTGTTGTCGCGCCAGCGGATGCGCGTCGTTCACCGCCACCGCCAAGCCCGCCTGCAACATGATCGGCAGGTCCATGAGGTCGTCGCCCACGTACGCCGTTTGCTCCGGTGTCAGCCGCAACTCGGCGATGAGTTGGCGGTAGACCGGAAGTTTTTCCTGGCAGTTCTGATACAGGTGGGGGATTTCCAATTCGGTCGCGCGCCGCTCGACCGCGCGCGAGCTGCGCCCGGTGACGATACCGACAGCGACACCGTGGCGCGCCAACATGCGCAAACCGTGGCCGTCCTTGATGTCGAACGCCTTATATTCGTCCTCGGCGCCGAGGATCACG
>JBGPGJ010000051.1:0-9242 GCA_041483795.1 Sulfurifustaceae bacterium | reverse complement strand
TGGCCGCCGGAAAACAACGCGCCCTTCTCACCCACGCGCGTGTCGAGCCCCTGCGGCAGGCGTTCGGCGAATTCCAGGACGTGCGCCGCGCGCGCGGCCTGCACCAAGCGCTCGCGATCCACCGGACCGGACGCACCATAAGCGATGTTGTTCGCAATAGTGTCGTCGAACAGCAGCGTTTCCTGTCCGACTAGGGCGAGGTGCGAACGCAGATTCGCGAGCGTGAAGTCGTTGAGCTTGATCCCGTCAACCAGGATTTCACCCGAGATCACGCGATAAAAGCGCGGCAGCAGGCTCGCCAGTGTGGTCTTGCCGCTGCCCGAGGCGCCGACCAGTGCTACCGTCTGACCGGGTTCGATGGTAAACGATACGCCGCGCAAGGCGTTGCTTTGTGCGGTCGCGTACCGAAACGACACGTTGCGGTATTCGATTTTCCCGCCGACATGCCCCAGCGTTTTGGCTCCGTCGTCCTGTTCCGGCGGTTCGTCGATCAGCTCGAAAGCGCTGGTCGCGGCCGACAGCGCGGTTTGAATGATCTCATTGACTTTGGCGAATCGGCGCAGCGGTCCGGTCAGCAATATCGTGGCACTGATATAGGCGACAAAACCACCGGCCGTCAGTTGCGCGTCGACCAGGGCAAAATAAATCATCAATGCGAAGCCGATGGACGCCACGAACTGCACCACCGAGTTGCCAACGATCGAAATAGCCGTTTTGCGCAGCGACTGGCGACGGTTGCGATTGTTCGCGTCGGCAAACCGCTCGAGCTCGTAAGCCTCGCCGCCGAATGCCTTGACGATGCGTTGGCCGGCGGCCGCTTCATTGGCGACGCGCGAAATCTCACCGACCGAGAGCTGGATCTTGCGACTGGCGCGGCGGAAGCCCTTACTCATCAGGCGCATGAGCAACATCGAAACCGGCGTCATGATTATGAGAAACAGGGTCAGTCGCCAGTTCAGGTAAAACAGGAAACCAAGGAAGAAGACCGCCTTTAGGCCGTCACCGATGACGGTGATTAAGCCCTGCGTCACCGCACCGGCGATCTGCTCCAGGTCGAAGATCAGTTTCGCCACCAGCTTGGCGGGGGCATGGAGATCGAAAAATGCGTTCGGCAACCGCAAGATTCGCGCAAAGCAGGCGTCGCGCAAATCGCGAATTACCCGCCGACCCAGCCACGATGTAGGATACTCCGCGAAGAACGACGTAAAACCGCGGGCCAGAAACAATAACACCAGCCACAATGGCGCCTGCTGAATAATTTGCGCATTGCGCTGCACGAAGCCTTCGTCCACCAGCGGCTTCATGATCGCGGCCAAGCTCGAGTTTACGGCAGCATCGAGCAGCATGCCGATCAGCGCGATCGGAAATATCCACTTGTACGGCCAGGCATAACCAAGCACGCGACGATAGAGCCGCAAGTCTCCTGTCAGACCGGCGTCGGGATTCACGGGGCCGCGCTGTCGGCCGGCTGCTGCGTGGCGAAGGAAAGATTGATGAGACCCAGACGGCGCGCGCTGTCCATCACGCGCACCACCGCCTCGTGCGGGGTCTTGGCGTCGGCGTGGATCACGACCAGCGGGTCCTTCATGCCTGCCGCCGCGCGCGCCATCGCCGAACGTAACGTGTCGGCGTTGTTGTTGAGAAGCTGCCGATCGTCGATGAAATACTGACCCTTGGAGTCGATCGCCACCCGCAGCGACGGCCGCTCGTCCTTAATCGCGGCCGTGGCCTCCGGCAAGCGCACGCTCAGACGCGCCTCTCGGGAAAAACTCGTGGTGACGAGCAAAAAGATCAACGTCATCAGCAAGACGTCGATGAACGGAATCAGGTTGATTTCCGGCTCATCGTCTTCACTGGCGCGGATTCCACGGAAACGCATGGTTGCTCCTCAATCGCGCTCGCGCTGACCGTGCAGAATCTCCACCAGCTTCAGCGCCTCGCTCTCCATCTCAAGCAAGAGATCGTTAACGCGCCCGCGAAAATAGCGGTAGAAAATCAAACTAGGAATCGCCACGCCAAGCCCCCCGGCGGTCGCGACCAGCGCCTGGGCAATTCCGTCGGCGACGATGGAAGGATCGCCCAAGCCGTGCTGGCCGATGCCGGAAAACATCTGGATCATGCCGAATACCGTGCCGAGCAGTCCGAGAAACGGCGAGACGGCGGCGATGGTGCCGAGCGTACGCAGATAACGCTCCAGGTCCGGCACGACATGACGGCCGGTATCTTCGATCGCCTCTTTCAAAATTTCGCGACCGTGCTCGCGGTTGACGAGACCGGCCGCGAGAATACGCCCAAGCGGCGAACTGTCGCGCAACAGGTTGATGCGCGCCGCATCCAACTCCTGGTGCTGGAGCCATTGTCGGGCCTGCGATAGGAGGTCCGGCGGTGCGACGTACTTCTTTTGCAGCGACCAGAAGCGCTCGCCGATAATCGCCAACGCGGCAACCGAACTGAGCACGATGGGCCACATGACCCAGCCGCCCGCTTTGATCATTTCAAACATTTATGCAGAGTTCCAAGCGCAAAACCGCCGCTAATTTAGCAGACGCCGGGGAAAGCTCAAACTATCGAGTAAACCAATAACGCCGATGGGTGTCGCGATACGCCGAACCGCGTATGCCCTGGTCATCGAGGACAAACTCGAGCGCCCCGGCGGACGCGGAATCATAGAGTCGCGCTCCGATCTCGGCATAACGCTGCACCACCGCGGGATACGGATGGCGGTAACGATTGCGGTAACCGACGGGGAACAGTACGTGCGCCGGGCGCACGATAACGACGAAGTCTTCATGCGAAGAAGTTTTGCTACCGTGATGCGGTGCGACCAGGATGTCAGCCGCCAAACGACCGTCGTGGCGCGCAAGTAGGTATTGCTCGGCGCGCTTCTCGATATCGCCGGGTAGCAATACGTTCCCGTGGCGTGAGCGCACGACGAGCACACAGGAACCATTGTTGTGACGGCTGCGCACGTCCGTCGGCGGATGCAACATTTCGAACTCGACGCCGTCCCAGTTCCAGCGCATGCCGGCCTTGCAGGTCTCGCTGACAAACGGAAGCTCCGGCGCGCTCGACAGTACACGTTTTACAGTCAACGCGCGCAATAGAGACTCTGCCCCACCACGATGATCGTTATCGGAGTGACTGATCACGAGTGTATCCACGCTTGCGACACCCTGGGCGCGCAGATAGGGCACGACGACGACCTCGCCGGTATCGAACGTTTCGCTCAAGCGCGGGCCGGTGTCGTAGACGAGCGTGTGATGCTGCGTGCGTATCACGGACGCAAGCCCTTGCCCCACGTCGAGCAGCGTGAACCACACCTCGCCCTGCGCCGGCGCGGGCGGCCGCACCAGAATTAGCGGCAACAGCCAACCCGCGCCGACCCAGCGCGCGGGCCAACCGCGAGGGGCGAGCAACACCGCCACCCCCACGAGCGCACAAGCAAACGCCCACGCGGGCGGTGCATGCTGCACCCACTCGCCGAAATGCAATCCCGCAAGAAACTCGAGCACCGACCACAGCCACGAAAGCAACGTGGCCGCAAGCTGAAACAGGCCCGCGGCGACAACGTCGGGCAGCGTACCGAGCGCTGCGATGCCGGCGAGTGTCAGCGGCGCCGCCGCCATATCGAACACCGGTACCGCGATCAGATTCGCGATTGGCGCAATCAACGACACACGCTGAAATAACGCCAGCGTAAGCGGCAGCATGCCGAGCGCGATGGCCCACTGCAGGTAACCCCAACGATAAATCCACGACGGCCGTTCGCCCGCGCCGCTGGCGACGTACAGAATCACCGCCACCGCCGCGAACGAGAGCCAAAAACCGGGGGCCATCACCGAGAGCGGGTCGTACAGGAGCACCAACAATAACGCCGCGGCGAGCAATTGCGAGGGAGCAAATCGTCTTCGCAACAATATGCCGCCCATGGCGACCGCGAGCATGATGAGCGCGCGTTGCGTCGGCACGACGAAGCCGGCCAGCGCCGCATAGCCTGTCGCCGCAATGAGCGCGGCGATCGCGCCCATCACCGGCGCTGGGCACCACTGCACCGTGACACCGGGCAGGGCCCACAGATAGCGCATGAGAAAAAATGCGATGCCGCCGATTAGGCTGATGTGTAAACCGGAGATGGCAACGAGATGCACAGTGCCGGTCGCGCGCAGCACCTGCCATTGCGGCTCGCCGATGCGGCGCTCGTCGCCGTTGGCGAGCGCAACCACTATGCCGGTCATGGCCGAATCCGGAATAAGTGCAGCGATGCGCTCACCCAGCCGTTGCCGCACACTATCTATCGCATAGCGAATCGAGGTATCCGCCAATCGCTCGGGCGCAAGTTCCGCGCGCACATAGCCGCGGGCGCGAATGCGATTACGAAACAGATGTCCTTCGTAATCGAACCCGCCCGGATTTTGGAAACCGTGCGGACGCGACAAACGCACGCGCAGTCGCCAACGCTCGCCGGCCCGCGGTGTGAAGTCGTTAACGGAGCTATTGAGCAATACGCGCGGCGGTGCTCGCACCGCTTCATCTGCAAGTCGCGCGTCTTCGACATCGAACAGAAAGCGAAAGCCGTACGCAGCCGCTCGCGGAATATCGGCGACATGGCCGACGATTACCAGGTCGCGGCCCTCGAGTTCGGGCGTGAGACGTTCGTCGAGAATCAAGCCGGCGCGAAACGTTGCCCAAGCGACACCGAACACAAAGAAGACCGCGATCAACCACACCGGCCGACGCCACGCGAGAATCAAAGGCAGCGCCGCCGCCCATCCCCACCACAGCGACGGCAGCGTCGGAGATTGCTGCACCAACAAAATGCCGCCCAAAAACG
Organism: Sulfurifustaceae bacterium; assembly: GCA_041483795.1. Lineage (GTDB taxonomy): Bacteria > Pseudomonadota > Gammaproteobacteria > Acidiferrobacterales > Sulfurifustaceae > JAHFQD01. The sequence goes on along the minus strand of JBGPGJ010000051.1, from coordinate 4,411 downwards.
CAAGCGCCGCGAAAGAAATGGTCCATCCTCCGTAATGGTTCCGCGCGCGCGTGGGAACGGCGAAAAGGCGTTAGAGGTAAAGAGTGAGGCGTAAGGTGTTAACTCCTTACTCCTGACACCTCACGCCCCACTCTTTACGCCTCACCTTCTTGCTCCTCACTGCTGTCGGAGTATTCCGTCTTCGAGTTTGAGCACACGGTCCATGCGCGTCGCGAGCGTGGGGTCGTGCGTGACGACAATCAGGCTCGTGCCGAGGTCGCGATTGAGTTCGAGCATTAGCTCGTAGACGCTCTCGGCGTTGGCGCGATCGAGATTGCCCGTCGGTTCGTCGGCGAGTACCGCGATCGGACGCGTCACCAGCGCGCGTGCCACCGCCACACGTTGGCGCTCACCGCCCGAGAGTTCCGACGGCTTGTGCTGCAGACGATCGTCGAGCCCGACGCGCGTAAGCATTGCGGTCGCGCGCTTGATCGTCTCGCCGATCGGATCGCGACGCACCAGCAACGGCATGGCGACGTTCTCGATCGCGGTGAACTCCGGCAGCAGGTGATGAAACTGATAGATGAAGCCGAGCGCGCGGTTGCGCAACTGCCCGAGCGCGGCTTCGCCGAGCTTGGCCAAATCCTGTCCGTCCACCTCCATCTGCCCCGCCGTCGGCCGGTCGAGACCGCCGAGCAAATGCAGCAAGGTACTCTTGCCCGAGCCCGAGGCGCCAATGATAGCGACCTGCTCGCCGCGCTCGACACGCAGATAGACGCCCTTCAGTACGGGCACGGTGAAGGTCCCGTCGTCATAGGTCTTGGCCAGACCCGTCGCGCGCAGAATGGTGCCGCTTTTAGCGTGACTGTTCATTCGTAACGCAACGCTTCTGCCGGTTGCGTCTGCGACGCGCGCCACGCGGGATAGAGAGTGGATAGCAACGACAACACCAACGAGACGCCCGAGATCACCGCCACGTCGGCCCACTGGACATCCGACGGCAGTTCGCTGATGAAGTAAATCTCGGGGGCAAGGAAACGCGTATTAAAGATAAGTTCCAGCAGGTGCACCAAGTGGCCGACGTTGAGTGCCAGTAGCACACCCACCGCGGTACCGACCACCGTACCGACCACACCGATGAGACTGCCCTGCACCATGAACACCGCGAGAATGCTCTTTGGGCTGGCACCGAGCGTGCGCAAAATCGCGATGTCGGAGCGCTTCTCGTTGACGACCACGATGAGCGTCGAGACGACGTTAAACATCGCCACCGTGACGATGAGCAACAGAATGATGAACATCACGGTCTTTTCCATCGCCAGCGCCCGGAACCAGGCGTTGTGCTCGCGCGTCCAGTCGCGGACGCGGTAATCGAACCCGACCGTCTGCTCGAGCTCGTCGGCCACACGCGGCGCAATATCCACGTTGTCTAGCTTCAGTCGCAATCCGCTGACTTGTTTCGCTAACTGATACAGTCGCGCCGCATCGTCCAGGTGAATCAGCACCAGGCCGCTGTCGTACTCGTACATATCCGCCTTGAAGACACCGACGACGGTGAAGCGTTTGAACCGCGGTAACAGTCCGGCCGGCGTCGCCTGCGCCTGCGGCACCACGAGCGCGACCTGCGATCCCACTTTTAAGTCGAGCTTCCACGCGATGGTGTATCCCACGACCACGCCGAACTCGCCCGGCCGCAACGCATCGAGACCGCCCTCTATCATCTTGTTGGCGACTTCGGACACCCGCTGTTCGCGCTCGGGCAACACGCCGCGCACCATCACGCCGCTCACGCCCTTGCCGCGTGCCACCAGCGCCTGCCCATTGATGTAAGGCGCGTAGGCAACGACGTGCGCCACACCCTTCACGCGCTCGCCCAATGCCTCCCAGTCGCGCAACTGGCCGTTTGGTTCGGTGATCGTCACATGTGCAATAAAGCTCAAGATGCGGGAACGCACTTCATTGCCGAATCCGTTCATGACGGAAAGAATAGTGATGAGCGCGGCGATGCCGAGCGTTATGCCGACAATGGAGATAAGAGAAATAAAAGAAACGATGCGATGACGGCGGCGCGCGCGCGTGTAGCGCAGGCCGATAAAAATTTCGTACGGGCGAATCATGGCGCGCCATTCAATCATGGCGTGCGTTCGGAACACAAGCGCAACCACACTATGTAGCGCGGAAGACAGATCGCGCCTGAACGAACGTCTATTTTTTTTTGTCGTCGAGGTGACTGAGCCGCTCGAGTGCAGCGCGTAGCTGCGGATCGTCCACCGACTCGGCCACGCCGCGGACCAGGCGCGCGGCGCTCTGCGAGAGCCGACTCGGACTGCGTGGGGGGGCAACCGACGGCGCGGCTACGGATCTGGTCGGCTGGACCAGAACCTTGATCTCCCGCAGCGCCTCGAATGCAGACTCGGCCCGCAATGCCTGCAACAACCCGGCCTGCTGCTGACGCACGCGGCTCGCCCAGGCGGGGCCGTCGGCCGCCACGGTCAGCCGCCCGGCCTCGTAATGCGTCGGTTCGCTGTGCGCGGCCATCGGCTCGCCCACCAAGGCGTGCCAACGCCCTTGTAACACGGCCAAATCATCCAATTGCCGGCCAAAACGGCGCAAAATTTCCGCCGATAAGTCCTTGATGGATTTCGGTCCTGCCCTTGCCATGACTGGCTGAATCCCCCGGTTCAGACTATAAACTAAGTATGCAGATTATTGTTGTTCCAGAGGGGATCCGAAAGGGCATCCCCGCCTGTCTTACGCACCGTCACCTATCCCTCATCGTCATTGTAGGGTTGGTGCTGTTACCCGTCATGGTTGGCGTGCTGGCCTACAAACTGACCGATTTCTACGAGCGCCAAAACGGCAACCCCGCCGTCTCCGCCTATCGCCAAGAACTGATGCAATCGCGCGTGGCGCTGCGCAAGACGCGTGAGGAGGCGACCCGACACCTGAACGCGCTCGCCCTCAAGCTCGGCAGCCTACAAGCGCAGGTGCTGCGCCTCAACGCGGTCGGCAGTCGCCTCACGCGCATGGCTGGGCTTGACGGCCGTGAGTTCAATTTCGATTCGTTACCTGGCGTGGGTGGTCCTGAAAAAACCGCCGCGGTTGCCATGCCCGTCGTCCCCGATTTTACGCGTAATATGGAAGTGTTGGCACACGAACTCGATCGCTCGCAAGCGCGGCTCATGGCGCTCGAAGGTCTGATGCTCGACCGCCAGCTAACGGCCGCAGTCACGCCTGCTGGCTGGCCCGTGGAAGGCGGCTGGGTGTCATCGGGCTTCGGCGAGCGCGCCGATCCCTTCACTGGACATCAATCCATTCACGAAGGTGTGGACATCGCCGCGCGCTTCGGCGGACCGGTGTTCGCGATGGGAGATGGCGTGATTTCATTCGCCGGCGAAAAATCGGGTTATGGCACGATGGTTGAGATTACACACGAGTCCGGGCTTATCACGCGCTACGCGCACACCTCGGCCACGCTCGTGAAGGACGGTGACAAGGTCACGCGCGGTCAAACGATCGCCAAGGTCGGCACCAGCGGCCGCTCCACCGGCCCGCACCTGCATTTCGAGGTGGTGCGCAACGACCGGCACGTGAATCCGATTGCCTACCTCGCCTCGCCGTCGTGGTCCGTCGCCTCGGCCAAGAACACGACCGCATCCGTACCCTCGCGCGCACCGTAGCGCGACTTTATTTCTCTACCCGTCACGATAACATGGCGCGATGGAGCACATCGCCGCTAACCTCGCGCGCGTTCGCGAGGCCATTGCCTCCGCTGCCGCCAGCGCCGGCCGCCACCCGCAAGAAATCAAACTCATCGCCGTCTCGAAGACTCACCCAATCGAAGCCATCGAGACCGCCCTGCGAGCAGGTCAAACACTCTTCGCTGAGAGTACCGTACAGGACGCGCTCACCAAAATCCCGCATTTTCAAAACCGCGGCCTCGAGTGGCACCTCGTCGGTTACTTGCAATCGAATAAAGCGAAATTCATTCCGGGTAATTTTGCCTGGACGCATTCACTCGACAGCATGAAGCTTGCCCAACGCCTTTCGTGCCTGGCGCAAGACAAGCATGTAATCGTCAACACGCTCATCGAAATCAACATCACCCGCGACCCCAAGAAACACGGCGTTGCACCCGATCAGTTGTTTCCATTGCTGGATCGGCTATCAAGAGAAAATCTTCCCGGCATCGAACTGCGCGGCCTCATGGGAATCGGCCCCTACCCGGCCGCCAAAACCGAAATGCGCGCCGCTTTCGCCGCCGTCCGTAAGCTGCGCGACGACGCCGTTCGACGTTTCGCCCTGTCCCATTTCACCGAACTTTCCATGGGGATGAGCGGGGACTACACGGAAGCAATCATGGAAGGCGCGACGATGGTACGAATAGGAACGGCGATATTCGGAGAAAGGGATCACTCGAAATGACGCATCG
>JBGPGJ010000050.1:0-9244 GCA_041483795.1 Sulfurifustaceae bacterium | reverse complement strand
GGCGGCATGATGGGATCGCAAAGGTTCGAGGACCTGGGAAAGCTCGGTCCCTCGCAGCAGGTGACCGCTATCCGCTACTGCAAGGATAGCTACTTCGTCACGCTCGCGAGTGGAGAAACACTTCCGTTCTGGGAGTTTAACCTGCGCTTTAAAACCGATGCGGGCCCCCACGGCCCGGCGCCGGGCAAACCAGTGGTTGTCGGCGCTGGCATGAGAGGTGATCGCGGGGCCATCGTGTTCTCGCAACCCGACGAGATGAGCAAGTTCATCCGGACGCGGTGTGAATGAGCAATCCAGCTATGAGAGAAAAACCTGGAGGTTTTGTCGGCGACATTCATTGTCGCCGCAACGGGCGCGGGCAAGAGGAACCTTCTTTCCCGCTTTTTGTAAATATTCTAATCAACGTTGAATTGGAGAACATTATGGAAACGACGAAAACTTTGATCGCCGCCGCGGTATCCAGCCTTCTGGCGATGGGGCTTTCCGCCACCACCAATGCCGAGGGAACCAAAAACACAGAGCAATGTTACGGCGTCGCCAAAGCCAGCAAGAACGACTGCGCCACTGCCACCCATTCTTGCGCCGGCCAATCCACAATCGACAACGACCCGAAGTCGTTCAAGTACGTTCCAGAGGGAACCTGTCTCAAGATCGGCGGCAAACTAAAACCGGAGGAAACGAAAACCTGATCGACTGTGCGATAACTATGGCGCCGAATTTCCCATGTCATTTCGGTAGCCAAAAAAGATTTATCGCCAGTGACAAAGTGAACGACAACGAGTAACCCGCCTGCCGTAGGTGCGACTTCAGGCGCACCTACGGAGTATGGCATTGCTCACACTTGCCGTAATCTCGGCAGCGTATTGGTTGTGGCGGCAGCGACAAGTCTCTCGACACGCTGATTGACTGAACCATTGCTCAAGCAGCTGCGGTACGCGCGAGCGTCGCCAGCTCCCCGCGTGCCTGTTTTATTACCGCCCTCGAAGACCAAAGCGCCAAACCGCCTATCAGCGCCGCGACAAGGAGGTCCGGCCACGCACCGCCAGTTCCGAAGACACCCAACGCCGCGAACATCACGGCAATGTTGCCGATAGCATCGTTGCGGCTACACAGCCACACCGAACGCATGTTGGCATCGCCTTCACGATAGGCATAGAGCATCAGCGCCACACCGCCATTGGTGACAAGCGCCAGCATTCCTATCACACCCATCGTGATGGGTTCGGGTGTGGTACCGGCAAAGACGTTCCAGGCAACTTTACCAAGGATAAAAATCCCATACGTCCCCATACTGATTCCCTTGACCCATGCTCCCCGCGCTCGCCACAGCAACCCGAATGAAAACACCGCGAGCGACAATCCATAGTTGGCCGCATCGCCCGCGAAGTCGATCGCATCGGCCAGTAACGAGACCGAATCGGATTTCAACCCGGCCCCGATCTCCACCACGAACATCACCAGGTTGAGCCATAGCGCCACCCACAGCGCTTTGCGAAAACGCGGGCTAACCGCGCTTGAGGTGGAGTACACATCACCGCAGCAGTCTTTGGCCATCATGAGTTTCCCGAAAGTGACACCGATATTAAAAACCCTGTAGTCGCTCCGGGGTCAAGCGGCTACACTTACGTAAGTGAGAGGTGCGACGTGGAGGCAGCGATGCGTATCGGAGAATTAGGCCAGGCCACAGGCGTGGATGTCGAAACCGTTCGTTACTACGAGAAGGCGGGCCTGCTTCCGCCCTCGGGGCGACAGGCCAACGGGTACCGCTCTTATGGCCCCGTGCAGCTCGAGCGACTTTCCTTCATTCGTCATTGCCGGGCGTTGGACATGACGCTTGCGGATATAAAGCGCTTGCTCAATTTTGTTGCGCGTCCCAAGGCTAACTGCGGCGATATCGACCACCTGATCGACGACCAGATTTCCCGCGTGCGGGCCCGACTCAAAAGCATGCGCGCGCTGGAGAAGCAGCTCACCAAGTTGCGTGCCCGTTGCCGCGCCGGCCGTGTGGCGGCCGAATGCGGCATCCTGCACGATCTCGTGGCTGCCGCGCATGGCGAGGCGTGCGCTTGTCATGGAGGGAGAAGCAAAAATAAGTCGAGGGGTGAATAGCCCTGCCCTTGTACCGAGATCGCCGAAATCATGGTAAACGGGGTGATGAGTGTGGCGATCCTCGCGCTGGCCGTGATCCCCGCGGCTTATCTTCTGTGGAAACAGCGGTCCGTGACTTCCGCGGAGCGGCCTTGACTCTGTACCTAGGTACGGAGCATATACTTAATTTTAAGTAAATTACCCACGTGCACTATGCCCACCGTTGAACTGATTTACGACAGCGATTGCCCGAACGTACCGCGGGCGCGCGAAAATCTTTTGCGCGCCTTCGGCCGAGCGGGCCTGGCGCCACGCTGGCAGGAGTGGGACCGCGCCGACAACGACGCGCCGGTCTACACGCGCACCCATGGGTCGCCCACGGTGCTGGTGAATGGCAATGATGTCGCGGGGTCTAACGTCTCCGATGCCGCCTGCTGCCGCATCTATATCAGCGGCGAGGGAAGACAACAGGGCGTGCCGCCCGTGGCGCTGATCGCCGCGGCACTCACTGCCACACCGAGGACTAAGCGTCTTGGGGGCAACATCATGCCCCTCCTGCCAGCGATTGGAACCGCCGTCATGCCGAAACTGGTCTGCCCGGCATGCTGGCCGGCCTACGCGGGGCTGCTGAGCGCACTTGGCCTCGGCTTTATCAACTACAGCCCCTTGTTGCTGCCACTTACCGCGGTATTTCTCATCGTCGTGCTGGTTACGCTCGCCTGGCGCGCCGGCGCGCGGCGCGGTTATGCGCCGTTGGCGTTGGGCATAGCCGCGGCCCTCATCGTGCTCATCGGAAAATTTCAGTTCGATTCGGACACCGCGACGTACGCCGGTATTTCGCTGCTCGTCGGCGCTTCATTGTGGAATTCTTGGCCGCGTCGAAACCCAACCGTACCCTGCCCCGCTTGTGTCGCTGACATGGGGCCAAACCCGACCGCCAACCTGAAAGGAGATGTCTCATGAAAACCAAGCGCCGAATCGAAGTCTTCAGCGCCGGCTGCCCGGTGTGCGAAGAAACCATTGCGCTCGTTAACCGCATCGCCTGTTCGTCGTGCGAGGTCGCGGTGCTGGACACGAACAATTCCGAAGTCGCCGCGCGCGCTAAACGTCTCGGCATACGCTCGATTCCGGCCGTCGTGATTCATGGCAAGCTCGCGGACTGCTGCACCGGACGCGGACCGGACGAAAGCACACTGCGCGCGGCCGGGCTTGGACAATCGATTTAATTAATAGGGAACGCCCGTGGGTCAGTCGCTTACGTCACGGGAGAGCATGACCATCGGCCGCTTGGCGCGCGCGGCTGGCGTCAACATCGAAACAATTCGCTACTACCAACGCCGCGGTCTTCTCGTCACGCCGCGCAAACCTATGAGCGGCGTGCGCCGCTACTCTTCTGAAATGCTCGCGTGGCTGCGATTTATCAAACGTGCGCAGGAATTAGGATTCACACTACGAGAAATCGCTGAACTACTGAAGCTCGGTGAGGGCTCCTGTAGGGAAACCCGAACCATCGCCGAACATCGGCTGGCGGATATCGAAAAACGAATTCGAGATTTGGAATCGATGCGTGTAACGCTCGGCAAACTCATCCGCACCTGCCGCGCGGGCGATCAACCCTCCTGTCCTATCATCGCCAGTCTGAAACACGATACAGATTAGTGGTTCGCGTTAGCCGCGTTGGCGCACGGTGTAGCGGAATTTTCGTCCTTTTCCTCCGTGTGGATCAATTCATGGCCGGTGCGTTGGCACCAAGCGGGGATGTGCTCGCCGAAGTTGCGGCTCGGGCCAGCGTCAATTCCGCTTCGCCGTCCAACTCCGCTCCCGGCGAAGTTGTCTATGCGCGAACCGACGTCGGTGGCGATAAGGTCCAGCACTTCGCCCAGCTGCGTGGATTTAATCGCGCGGTTGGTTTCCACCACCGGCACGGGGCAACATTTCGTCTTCGCCGTCGCCGGGATGTCCTTCGGTATCAACCGGTGATGTACTGCGTGAGTTGCCCGATCAGAGCCTCTTTTTCCTCCAGCATCAGATTGACGAGATCGCGCAGCGAGACGATGCCGACTAACTTCTCGCCCTCGAACACAAGCAGGTGGCGACAGCGGTTGGTTCGCATGAGGTCGAGACATTGTTCCACGCTCTCGTTCGGACTCACGCGCGGGAAGTCGGTGCGCATTACGTCCTTCAGCTTGACCTCGGCGGGGTTCTGCTGTTGCGCCACCACGCGCATCAGATCGCGTTCCGTGAAGATGCCCTTGACCGCGGAGGAGGCGGTAACGACCACCGAACCGATGTACTTCCCGACCATCACCGCCGCCGCGTCGAGAACAGTTTTGTTCTCGTCCACGATCGCCACCATGCGTTCGATTTTCGGAGAGATATCCAACATGTGGGTTCCTCCCAATTGATTAAACGGACCGCGTTGCGTCGTACGGCATTTAAGATAACAGGCTGCGATAGCGAACGATACTGTCCAGTCGCCGGCCGACGACGCGGGCGTCGTCAGCAACTAACGCTTGGCCCAACTCTTGAATGGATAAACAATTTTCGCAGTCGCGACGTCCTGCGGCAATACCAGCACTCGCTCGCCATTGATCCATTGCACCACGTAACCGGCCTTGCCGATTTGCCGGCCGGATTTATCCACCTTGTAGCGGCCGAGGATCGTTACGGCATCGAGTTCCAATAACGCGTTACGCAACCGTTCCGGTTCCACCGAACCCGCCCTCTTCGCCGCCGCCGCCAGCACCTGCCCGGCGGCATAACCGCCGGCGGCATGGTAACCGGGTTCGTGACCGACCTTGACCTTATACCGGCGCGCGAACTCGGCTGCGCCCGGCACTTTCAAAGTTGGCTCCCACGGCGTGCCACCCATCGCTCCCTCGGCGTCGGGACCGAGGCTCTTGCCAAAGTCGGGTAGGCCCGGCCCGACCGCAAAGGCCATGACCTTGGCCGACAGTTTGTTGTCCTTGGCTTGGCGCATGAAAGCCACCGAATCGGGCAGATACGAACCGGCAATGATGACGTCCGGTCGTTTAAGCTTTATCTTGCCGATGATCGCGCCGAAGTCGGTAGCGTTCTTGTCGTATGCTTCTTCAAAAACGATGCGCATTCCAAGCGCACCGACCTTGATCTTCACGCCGTCGGCCATTTCGCGCGGAAAGGTCGTGTTCTGGTAGACCAGCGCGACGCGCCGCAGACCCCGGCTCTTGGCAAACGCGAGGACGTGATCCAGGTAAGCGTCGGCAGGCGTATACAACCCGAAAACATTCTTGTACCCCCGCTCCCAAACCGTTCTGGTCACGGCGCCAGGCACAATCATGGGAACCTCATGCTTCTCGGCCACGGCAGCGACGGCCAGCGTTACGTCTGACGAGTAAGGCCCGACTAACATAACCGCCTTGTCCTCGACGATGAGTTTGTCGTAAAAGCGCGCGCCGGCCTCGGCATCGCCGCCATCGTCGTAGTGCACGAGCCTCACGTTACGACCGAGCAAACCGCCACGGGCGTTGACCTCCTCGACCCACAACTGCAAGCCACGCAACTGTTCCTGACCCGTGCGCGCGTTGATGCCACTCAACACCACCGACGTACCAATTACAATATCGGCCTCCTCGGCTGCTCGCGCAGCGCCGAGGCATACCGAAACCGCCGCAATTGCAATAACGCAAATAGCGCGCTTCATGATCCCCTTCTAATTCTGATAACTGGATTCCTAGTCGGTTTCACCGGTCAGACAATCCCCGCGAGCCCGAGCAATCCAGCGACGCCTAGTAACCAAAGCGGGTGGACCCTTGTCGCCACCACAAGCGCCGTTGTCGCCACCGTCACCCCATAGGCGACCCAACCGTGGTCCGCGGCATGGGTAAGAACATAACCACTGGCAAGAATCAATCCGACGGTGACTGGCGCCAATCCGTCCCGAACGATCGATTGCCAGCGCGCATGCCGGAAGCGTTGCCAAAACCGCGCGAAACCGTAGGCCAGCAGCGACGATGGCAGACACATCCCCGCCGTCGCCATCAATGCGCCGGCAAGCCCGCCGAGTTTCCCCCCGAGTAGCGTGGCGACAAGCATATTGGGGCCCGGCGCTGCCTGCGAGAGCGCAACCAGTTCGACAAATTCGCGTTCGCTCATCCAAGCGTGAACCTCGACGAATTGCCGGTGCATTTCGGGGATGAGGGAGTTCACCCCACCGATGGCCATCAACGACAGGGTGGCGAAATAAAACGCGATTTCAGCGCTCGTTGGCGCAGCGTTCATCGTCGGGCCCACCATGCTATGCCGACACTGATGGGCGCGACGACGGCGAGCACCGCAACCATCGGCAGACGCAATACAGCGGCGCCGAAAAAAGCGAGCGTCATTATTGTCACCACGGCCCAGGAGCGGGGTAATGCGATGGCCAGCTCGATACCCATGGCCAGCACCAACCCCGCCGCGGCCGCGGCCACACCGGCGAAGAACCGCCGCACGGCGTCGAAATGGCCGTAGTGGGCGTAGAGTGCGCCGAGTACAAGGATGATAACGAGTGGCATTAGTATCAGTCCGGAAAATGCGAGTGCCGCCCCGACCGCGCCGTGGAAACGAGTGCCGACGGCGATCGAGACGTTGACGATATTGGGTCCGGGCAACACCTGGCCGAGGCTCAGGGCCTCGGTGAATTCCTTTTCCGTAAGCCAGCCGCGGCGCTCAACCAGCATACGCCTGGCCCATGGCAACACGCCGCCGAAACCCGACAGACCGATTTCAAGAAACGCGAAAAAGAGCGCGCGCCGGGTCACGACAGGCGTACAACCGAAGTCGGACGGCCTATCCATGATGAGTTATTACCGAATTCGTACAAAGATGAGCGAATTTGTGCAGCACTATTTTTGGCTGTCGAACTTTATGTTGGGACACACAACTGCTGAAAACCGCATCCACAGTAGTTTCTCCATCATTACGGTATAGCCGACGCTAAGGCGATGTGCACGTTACGTCTGGCGAGCCTGATTTCCAGCAAAAACGCGCGCACCGGTATCCTGATAATATCCGGACCATGACGACGCAGCCATCCTGCAACCCACCGGGGGAATTGGCCCTCGCCGCCGCGCTCAATCGCCATTGCCGCTGTGTGATCGTGGATGAAACAGCGCTGGCGCACAGCCTCGAGGCGGCCCTGCCGGAACCGGGCCTGTACCGCTCGATCCACGAATCCCGACCGCACCTCCTTTCTTCTACCGCCGTTTTTCTCGCGCGTGAAAACGTTGAACGTATGCGCTCCATCGTCGCCGCCATCGAACAGGTCGTCGCAACACCGGCCTATCGAGCGCGCGCACTCACCGTTGCCGACCCGAGCGCGCATCTCGACCCCGGCGCACGCGGCGTATTTCTCGGTTACGATTTCCATCTCGGTCCGGACGGCCCGCAACTCATCGAGATCAATACCAACGCCGGCGGTGCATTGCTGAACGCGGTACTGGCGCGCGCGGCGCGCGCCTGCTGCCCGGAAACGGTGCCGATGGCCGTTGGGTCGTCGGACCCCGCCCGACTCGACGATATCTTCGTTGAGATGTTTCGCAACGAGTGGCGAGCGCAACACGCCGATATGCCGCTCAAGACCATTGCGATTGCGGATAACGAACCGGCTACGCAATATCTGTATCCCGAATTCCGCCTGTTCGAGACCCTGTTCCGGCGACATGGCCTGCAAGCCGTGATTGCCGATGCCTCTGCCCTCGCCTTGCGCGCCGGACGACTGGTCAGCGGCGAGCTGCCGATTGACCTGGTCTACAACCGCCTCACCGACTTCGCGCTCAGCGAACCGCGACATGCCGTGTTGCGGGCGGCTTACCTGGATGGCGCGGTCGTCGTCACCCCGCACCCGCGCGCCTATGCGCTCTACGCCGACAAGCGTAACCTTACCCTGCTCACCGACAAATCCTTTTTGCATTCGCTCGAGCTGTCACCGGAAACCGTCACTACGCTCGTCAACGGTGTTCCGCGAACCGTACTCGTGACACCGCCGCAGGCGCAAACATTCTGGGCGCAACGGCGACACTGGTTCTTTAAACCGGTGATGGGCTTTGGCAGCCGCGCGGCGTATCGCGGCGACAAAGTCACCAAGCGGGTATTCGAAGAGATTGCCAAGGGAGGTTACGTCGCGCAAGTACGCGTGGAACCCGCGGAACGCGCGCAACCGCAACCGGATTCAGCGCCGTTCAAGTTCGACCTGCGCTGCTACGTTTACGCAGGTGAGGTTCAACTGCTGGCGGCGCGACTCTATCGGGGCCAAACCACCAACTTCCGCACGCCCGGGGGCGGCTTCGCGCCGGTGTTCTACACGCCGTGAGCGCAGACCACGGGAAAGAACAAAGGCGACGCGAAACCTGTAGCCATTACACGCTGAAACAGTCGCGATAACTCGCGTAAAGCATGCCGACTGAGGCTGGAAACAGCACCAACCAACCGAGCATGAACGGCAGCGAGGCGACCACGCCGAGCACCAAATAGATTACGCTGAAAACTAGCAGCGGTAGAAAATTCCGTACACACGCATTGAAACTGGCGCGCATAGCCTCTCCCGGCCGAACATTTTTGAACATGACGAGCGGCACGGCATACACCACCGCCATCGCCACCAACAACTGAATCGCGAGAACCAACAGCAAACCCACCAGTCCGCCCGTACCGAGTGCCAACGCAGATATCGCGTCGGGGTCGCCATGCATAGCCGTCATCATGGCCGCACCTGCCAGGAAGAAGATGACGATCGCGCTTATTAGGAAGCCCGCGAGCATAATACCGCCGAGGGACAACAGTCCATTTAACGCCTGCGATTCCTGAAAACCACGAATCAGATGACCCAGCTCGATCGGTCGCCCCTCCTCGACCTCGCGCGCAGCGAAGAGCAACCCCGCCATGAACACCGGCGAGACCAACGAGGCAACGAGACCTCCGACGAAGGGAATCAGGCTCAACACCACGAACACGATCGCCAGCGCCAGTCCCAACACGATCCACATGCCGGGATTGCGCATGAAATTGTGCCAGCCTTTACCTATCCACGACACACCCTGCCCCATATCCACTGTTCTTACCTGCACCATGATTCACCTCCGATTAACAGTAGAGATTCCCACCAACTCCCCGTCTCCCGCGTGAGCGGGAGGTGAGG
>JBGPGJ010000049.1:0-9414 GCA_041483795.1 Sulfurifustaceae bacterium | reverse complement strand
GTAGCCGGTGTGATCGCCGAACGGGCCCTCAAGCGCGATCTCGCCCGGATAGATGCAGCCCTCGAGCACAATCTCCGCGCTCGCCGGAATCCACAGCGTACCCGAACGGTCGGGAATCACCTCGCTGCGCCCGCCGCGCAGCAGTCCGGCGAACTCGAACTCCGAGAGCGTGTCCGGAATCGGCGCGACCGCCGCGAGCAAGGTCGCCGGGTCGGCGCCGATGACCACCGCGAGCGGAAACGATTTTCCCGGATGCGCCTCCTGGAACTCCTGAAAATCTATCGCCCCGCCGCGGTGCTGCAACCAGCGCACGATCACCTTGTTTTTTCCCAGCACCTGTTGCCGGTAGATGCCGATGTTCTGGCGCTGTTTGTACGGCCCCCTGGTGATCGTCAGTCCGAAGGTAATGAGCCGCCCGACGTCCTCGGGCCAGCAGCGCTGAATCGGCAGCGACGCTAGGTCCACGTCCGGCCCTTCGATCACCTGCTCCCGCCACGGGGCCGTGTCCAGGAGCTTCGGATTGAAATACAGCAGTTGGCGGTAATTCGGAATCTCGCGCAGCGCCTCGCGCAGGTTGTGCGGAAGCTGCGGCTCCTTGAGGAAGGCGAGCATGCGCCCGATCTCGCGCAGCTCCTCGACGGAGTCACGGCCGAGCGCGCGTGCCACGCGCCGCGTCGTGCCGAAGAGATTTCCGAGCAGCGGGATCGTCGAGCCTTTGGGCTGCTCGAATAACAGCGCCGGCCCGTCCGCGCGCAAACTGCGCTGGCAGATCTCGGTGACCTCGAGCACCGGGTCCACCGGCACGCGCACGCGCTTAAGTTCTCCGCTCGCCTCGAGGTATTGCAGAAAATCGCGCAGGTTGCGGTAGGCCATGAGTGGGCGTAGCGTACGCGCGCTCGATCGCCCGCGTTTTGACACAGGTCAATGTCGGTGGACGACGCGGCCTCTAGCATGCGCCGCCATGCCGATAAATCTACCGTTTGCCGTGTTGCGCCTGCCGTTGCGAGTACTGCCGGATGCGCTGCACACGGAGATACTGGCGCGGGCGCTGAACCACCTGCTACGCGGGCAACGCCTGGCCGCGCGCTTGCCTGAACTCGACGGTCGCTCCGTGTGCCTCGATATTCGCGACGCCGGTTCCAAACTACACTTTCGCATCTGCGGCGGGCGACTCATGCCCGCCTGGCCGGGCCCCTCGTTGGTCACCATTCGCGGTGAGTTGCGCGATTTCGTCGCTCTCGCCACGCGTACTGAAGACGCCGACACGTTGTTCTTCCACCGCCGGCTCGGTATCGAGGGCGACACCGAAACCGGGTTGCACGTGAAGAACCTGCTCGACTCGTTCCACTACGACTGGGAGGCGCATCTGCGCGCGGTGCTACCCGCGTCGCTGGCCGCGATGGCAATCGGCCTGCTTTATCAGCTCCGCTCGGTCTGCCCGTTGCATCGGGCGTGATCTTCACACCCAGTTCATTCCGGCACGGCCGTGCCAATGGCCGTTGCAGGGACCGTGCGATATATGCGACGCCAGGCGCTCGAGCGCGGCGTCCACCTCTAGCGCTCCCGCCATCGCGGCGCGGAAGGTCGCCACGATTTCCGCCATGCCTTGCGACTGCGGCGAAATCCGCACGACATCCACGCCGAGGCGCTCCATCTGCGCCAACTCTGCAATCAAGTTATAAGTCTCGGCCGACAAGGTTTGAATGCCGTTTAATATAAGAAGCGGTTTCTGCTCCTGCGTCGAGAGCCGCATACCTTCGGCGTAGTCGCGGCAGCGGAAGCCGCATTCGTCCTTGCCGACGTTGTGTGCGCGCGCGGTGAAACAGCGCGCCGAGAACGACAACGGCAGACGCCCGAAGGCGAATACCTCGGTTTGCAACCACGCCGGGCGTTTGGCCTGAAGCGACTCGAGCGCCGCGCGGTTGAGTTCGACCGGCATCACCCAGCGTATCGCGCCGGCCTCGGCCAGCAGCGCGAGCGTGCCCGAGTTATATGTATTGATGTGCGGACCGGCGACGAAGGGCGCGCGCCCCGCGGCCATGTTGACCGCACCCATGTCATTGGCCTCGATCGCAAAACGCCCGTTCTCGATCAGACGGCGCATATAAGCAAGCTCGGATTCGGCCTCCACCAGTACCAGCGTCGAGAGCACCACCTCCTTGCCGACGGCGGCGAGATCGGCGCCGATCGCAAGCCAATCCTCACGCCGCAGCTCGCGGCGTTTCGAGCACACAACCTCACCGAGGTAGACGACGTCCACGGGCCAATCGGCCACGGCGCGGTAGAATTCGAAAACCGTCCGGCGTTCCCAGAAGTAGAGGATGGGACCGAGCGAGAGTTTCATGGTTATTAGGGAAGTTATGGTTAATTACGATCGCTCAGCGCAAAGGCGATCGCTCCTGCGCGTCCCTGTACAGCACAAAGAGCGCGAATATTTTTTCCGTTGCGGCCCAGGGTGCAACAGAATCGGTTGCACCCGTTCGGCGGCGCGAATGTTCGCTGAACATTCTCGAATGCTCCGCCTCACCCTTCGCGTCTTTGCGGTGAAAACTATTTATGCTGATAGCAAATCGCTGACTGTGCTGCTTCATTGCCACGGCCGGTGATACGCACCGAGCGTGTGGCAACGGCCCTCGGCGATCCTATCGAGCGCCGCGATCCACTCGCCGCGCGGCGTGAAGCGATCGGGGTCGGCGACGCAGGCATCGAGCGCCGCGCGCAATACGCGTGTCACCTGCGCCACGTACGCCGGGCTGCGCTGACGCCCCTCGACCTTGACCGCCGCTATACCGGCGCGCACGAGCCGCGGCAAAATACCGAGGATATTCAGGCTCGTCGGTTCCTCGAGCGCGTAAAACACGTGATCCTCGACCTCAAAACGCCCCTTGCACAGTTGCGGGTAGCCGGCGCTCTCGCCCGGGCGGTAAACGTCAATCAACACGCCGTTTAAGCGCGCGCTGCGCCCGCCAGGTGTCTCGTCCCAACGCACGGCCTTGGCCGGCGAGCACACCCCGCCCATGTTGGGCGACTCGCCGGTGACGTAGGCCGAAAGCAGGCACCGGCCCTCGACCATCACGCACAGACTCCCGAAACCGAAGACCTCGACCTCGACGCTGACGCGCTTGATGAGCGCCTCGACCTGCGCGGCGGAGAGTACGCGCGGCAGCACTACGCGGCTCACGTTGAACTCACGCACATAGAATGCGATCGCCTCGTGGTTCGTCGCCGAACCCTGGACCGAGAGATGCAGGCGCTGGCCGGGGTGCTTGGTAGCGCAGTAGTGCATCAGTCCGGGATCGGCGAGGATGAGCGCGTCCACGTTGAGTGCGACCGCGGTGTCCACGGCCTGACACCAACGGTCCCACTGCGCCGGCGAGGGATAAGTATTCAGCGCCAGAAACACGCGCACGCCGCGGGTGCGCGCGTAGGCAATCGCCTCCGGGATCTCGTCGGGTGCGAAATTGAGGCCGGCGAAATTGCGTGCGTTGGTGCCGTCGCGAAAACCCAGATAGACGGCGTCGGCGCCGTTATCAACCGCAGCCTCGAGCCCCGGCAGGCTACCCGCCGGACAGACGAGCTCGACGCGCGTCATCGAAGCCACGTATACGCCTTAACCGACGACATCGAGTACGCGCCGGCGAAACTGGACGCCAAGTTGTCGCGCAATTCCCTCGCAAGCGGCGATGTCCACACCGGTGAGGCCGTCGATCGCGGTCAGCGTGATGTCAGGCACGAAATCGTGTGCGCGCGTGACGAAGTCGAGCATCGCCTCATAGCTATGCGGAGTCGGCGGCCGACAGTGACGTTCGTAGACCTCCGCGTCGTGCGCGTTGAGCGACACCGACAGCGCGTCCACGATCCCTTCGAGATCGGGGGTCACATCGCGACCGTGCACCAGGTTCGCGAGCCCATCGGTGTTCACGCGTATGTACCCGCCGTCCGCGCGCAGGCGCGCGCCGGCCTCTAGTACATCGTACAGCCGTAACGTGGGCTCGCCGAGCCCGCAGAAAACGACCTCCCGATACTGTTCGGCATCGCCCGCCGCCTCGACGATCTCTTCGATCGTCGGCTCTCGCGGCAGGCGCAGTTCGTGATCGCATACGGTCCAACAGCCGTTGAACTTGGGGCAAAACGCGCAACGCAACGTGCATCGGTTAGTGACATTGAGGTAGCGGTTGTCGCCAAGGGTATAGCCGATGACGCCGTGCGGCGTGGCGTTTTGAAACAGTTGTTGTATCTTCATGTCATGCCTCCGCAGCTCAATGGCACCGGCGGCAAACCAACGGTGACCGGGAGAGGCTTAACTTAAACCCGGCTGACAAGATTTCTTTGATCCAGATCAAGCGAAACGCCGCCGTTTTGACAGTTAGCGCCCCGCGCTGGCACACTCTCGTCCGTTTGTTTTCCTAGAATCAAAAAATGCCTACTTCCGGTCCCCTCGCGGGAATCCGCGTCATCGACTTCGGACGATTCATCGCCGGCCCTTACTGCGGCATGTTGCTCGCGGACATGGGCGCCGACGTCATCCGCGTGGACCGACACCAGGGCAGCGAAGACCGCTACACCGGACCGGTCACGCAGGGCGGCGAGGGCGGCGCGTTCCTTTCGCTCAACCGCAACAAACGCAGTTTGACGCTGGATACCGCCCAACCGGGATCGGCCGAAATCATCCGACGACTCGTTAAGGGAGCCGACGTGGTGATCGCCAACTTGCCCATCGGCGTATTGAGAAAAATGGGCCTCGATTACGACGCGCTGCGCGCTGTTAAACCCGACATTATCCTGGCGCGGATCTCCACATTCGGGCCAGACGGGCCGTACGCCAACCGCGCCGGTTTCGACGCGGTGGCCCGCAGGCGATGTCGGGAGCGATGAGCCTCACGGGGTTTCCGGGGCCACCGGTGCGCGACCAGGTTTCCTTCGAGGATTACGGCACGGCGCTGCATACCGTGTTCGGCGTCATGGTGGCGCTGTACCATCGCAGCCGCACCGGCGAAGGACAGATCGTGGACGGCTCGCTGCTCGCGACCGGCGTCACGTTCATGCAGGCCTTTCTGGCTGAGCGGTCCGTGCGAGACATCGAACGTCAACAGCGCGGAAACGCGGGCTTTTACTCGGCGCCGGCGGACACCTATCGCACCAAGGACGGCTGGATCGTCATTTTTGTGATCGGCCCCGACATGTTCGCGCGCTGGGCCAAGCTGGTGGGGCGCGAGGATTTGATCGGCGATCCACGCGTCGCGGACGACCTTCGCCGCGCGGACAACCGCGAGACGCTCACGGCGGCGATGAACGCGTGGGCGGCGGCGCGCACCACCACCGACGCGATCGCGGAATTGGAAGCGGCGCGCGTCCCCGCCGGGCCGGTGCTGGAACTCAACGAAGTACTTGAAGATCCTCAGGTCAAGGCGCGCGGATTGTTGCGCTACCTCGAATATCCGGGCGCACCCAAGCCGGTGCCGCTGGCCGACACGGCGGTGCGACTGTCGGCCACGCCGGGCGGCATACGCCGGCGCGCTCCGACTCTCGGCGAGCACATGGACGAAGTCCTGCGCGAGCTCGATTACTCCGAAAAATAAATCGCGACGTTGCGCGCGACCGGAGTGGTATAACAACGCGGTCCGCCGCGCGCGCCTTGGTGGCTGGTGCGGCCGAGCACGTAGTCTTATTTGTAGACGTCGTATTGGCTGGAAGGCTTTTTCATCGGTAGACGCTTGACTTCCCGGTTGCTCGCCGAATTTCTCGTGCCGTAACGATTTTTTCGCCGTCGCGGTTAAATAGTCCAACACAAAAAGCAGGAGGAAAACGTGAAACCGACTCAGCCGAATCCATACGACCAGGACCTGAACAAGAACGCAGCGAATTACATACCGCTATCTCCGCTTACATTCTTGGCGCGCGCCGCCGCCGTGTATCCCGAACGCATCGCCACCGTTCACGGTGACTGGCGCATCACCTGGGCGCAGACCTATGACCGTTGCCGCCGCCTGGCGTCGGCGCTGAACAAACGCGGCGTCGGCGCCGGCGACACCGTCGCCGTGATGGCCCCCAACGTGCCGGCCATATTCGAGGCGCACTTCGGCGTGCCCATGACCGGCGCCGTGCTTAACACGCTCAACCCGCGCCTGGACGCCGACGCCATCGCCTTCATGTTGCAACACGGCGAGGCCAGGGTATTGATCGCGGATCGTGAATTTTCCGACACCATCGCCAAGGCACTCGCCAAACTCAAGAAGCCACCCCTGATTGTCGACATCTACGATCCCCAGTACCAGGGAGGAAATTCCGTGGGCGAGATCACCTATGAAGATTTTCTAAAGCAAGGCGATCCGGAATTCGCCTGGTCGTTACCCAGCGATGAATGGAACGCCATTTCGCTTAATTACACCTCCGGCACGACCGGCAATCCGAAGGGAGTGGTCTACCACCACCGCGGCGCGTACTTAAACGCCATCAGCAACATCATCAGCTGGGGCATGCCACGGCATCCGGTTTATCTATGGACGTTGCCGATGTTCCACTGCAACGGCTGGTGCTTCCCGTGGACCATGGCGGCTGCGGTCGGCACCAACGTTTGTCTTCGCCGCGTAGACCCAGCCTTGATATTCGACGCCATCCGCAAACATACCGTGACCCATTACTGTGGCGCGCCGATCGTGCACAACACGCTCATCAACGCGCCAGTGGAACTGCGTAAAGGAATCAATCACACCGTGTGGGGTCTGATCGGCGGCGCCGCGCCGCCGATCGCGACGATCGAAGGCATGGAACGCATGGGCTTTAACCTGACCCATGTTTATGGACTCACCGAAACCTACGGTCCCGCGACGATCTGCGCCAAGCACCAGGAGTGGGACGCGCTCCCGTTGGCCGAGCGGGCGGAGCTAAACAGCCGCCAGGGCGTGGCCGCACCCATGCAGGAGGGCATGGTGGTGGCCGATCCGCAAACGCTCGAACCGGTGCCGCGGGACGGACAGACGATGGGCGAGATCCTGTATCGCGGCAATCTCACGATGAAGGGTTACTTGAAGAATCCGAAGGCGACGCAAGAGGCGTTTCGCGGCGGCTGGTTTCACAGCGGCGATCTGGCGGTGGTGCATCCGGACGGCTATGTCAAAATCAAAGACCGATCCAAGGATATTATTATTTCCGGCGGCGAGAACATCTCCTCGCTCGAAGTGGAAGACATGCTTTACCGACACCCCGCGGTATTGGCCGCGGCGGTGGTGGCGCGCCCGGACGACCATTGGGGCGAGACGCCGTGTGCGTTCATCGAACTCAAGGAGGGTGCGCATCCGACCGATAAGGAGATCATCGACTTCTGCCGCCAGCACTTGGCGCACTTTAAGGCGCCTAAGCACGTGGTCTTCGGCCCGTTGCCGAAGACCTCCACCGGCAAGATCCAAAAATTCCTATTGCGCGATCAGGCCAAGCAGATTCGCTAAGAACCCCTAACAAAATGAAATTAAACCGCCAAGACGCCAAGAACGCCAAGCTTTTCACATTTAAAAATAGCCTTTCTTGGCGGCCGGGGTGCAACAAAATCGGTTGCACCCGTTCAGCGGCGCGAATGTTCACTGAACATTCGCGAGTTCTCCGCTTCACCCTTGGCGACTTGGCGGTTCAAAATCATACTCATTTAGTTAGGCACTCTAAGTCGGCGTGGCCAATGGCGAAGCGCGGCCGCGACGTCTGTCGCACGACACCTCTCGCCCGCGGGCCTGCCGGAAAGCGTCCTCACCCTACGGCGGCAATCGGTAGCCGTCGAAAAGGTTAGGCGGCACCGCGATACCAGCGCGTGTAATAACGCGCGACCACCGCTCCGGTGGTGTCCTGGAATTTCCTTGATTTGGATCAAACGAAATGTCGCCGTGGCCGGGCAACGTCTTGCGTTGGCTCACTCATGTTCCCCTGCTACCGATTGACGACGCTCAACCTTCTTTCAGCAGCGTCCGCACCGCTTCCGCCCGCATCACGGGTTCCAATACCACCTGAATTCAGTACCTGCAGTTTGGTTCCAGTGCAAGCGCGGTTACGGGCGCGGTAACCAGGATCGTCCTCGGTGCCGCCACCGGATACCGAGCCCGACACCAACTTGTCCTCGCGCAGCGTCGGCATGGCGCCCGTGGGTCGAGGACTGGAGCTCAAATCTTGGTTACGGCGACGAGAGTGATCCTGCGACTACTTTTCACTCTCTGGAAAAATTGCGCTTCGCGCTATTTCGTCAGGAAATAAAGCATAGCCACCGCCGCCAACGCGAGCACGATCCACGCCCACTTATACTTTCGGCTCCAGGCGGCGCCGGCGGATGGCCACGCGGACAGGGGCTGTGTCGGTGTCTGTGGCGTGCCGCCGAGACTGGCGACGAAAGCGGCGAAAAAATCGTCCGCCATCTTCTTCGCCGCGCCGTCAATCAAACGAGAACCGACTTGCGCCAGTTTGCCGCCGACCTGCGCCGCCACCGTATAATTGATCCGCGTTCCCGTCCCATCCGGCGACAGACTCACCTTTGCATTGCCCTTGGCGAATCCCGCCGCGCCCCCCTGCCCCTCGAAGACGAGGGAATAAGAGTGAGGCGGATTCAGGTCCGCAAGCGACATCTTGCCCTTGAACTTTGCGCTCACCGGGCCGACTCGGACAGTCACTGCCATCTCGTATTCCGTGTCGGATAACTTGGCAACGCTTTCGCAGCCGGCGATACAGGCTTTAAGCGTCTCGGGATCGTTGAGCGACTCCCAAGTTTTCTGCTGCGATACGGGAACGGACTGAGAATTGGACATTTCCATTGGCTACGCCCTCACGGGAAAGGGAACTGCTCGCCTGCCGATCGCTCCGAGTAATTCGCCGAGCTGCGTCAAGCTCTCCAGATTGTGCACCGGCAGGAACGCATGCACATAGGGCAACATGGCGCGAATGCCTGCCGGTTTGGCCTCGAACTTGTCGTAACGCAACAGCGGGTTCAACCAGATAAGCTGTCGGCACGATTTCGCCAGCCGCGCCATCTCCTGCTCGAGCCCTTCGCCCGCATCGCTGTCGAGACCGTCGCTTATCAAGAGCACCACCGCGCCCTGCCCGAGCAGGCGACGCGCCCAGCGCCGGTTAAACTCCTTCAAGCACGCTCCAATGCGAGTACCGCCCGCCCAGTCCGCGACGGCCTCGGACACGCCGGTCAATGCGACATCAACATCCCGATGGCGCAGATGACGCGTGATGTTGGTCAGGCGCGTACCGAACAGAAACGTGTGCACGCGGTCGCGGTCGTTGGTCACGGCATGCACGAAGTGCAGCAACATGCGCGTGTAGTTGTCCATGGATCCGGAGATGTCGCACAGCACGACCAGGGTCGGATGCCTTAAATCGGGCGAGCGTCGCTTTATTTCCGCGACACCGCCCGCCTGCTTCACCATCTGCTTC
>JBGPGJ010000048.1:0-9521 GCA_041483795.1 Sulfurifustaceae bacterium | reverse complement strand
TTCGCGTGTCAGCGTCGGATTGCGCGTGGGGGCAAGCAGACAGCGTGACGTGGTGAGCAAGGTACCCGAGCCGTCCACCTCGATCGAGCCGCCCTCGAGGACCATATCCACTGTCTGTAACGGGGCGTCGCCGAAGCTATCGAGCTGGTAAAGCTGGCGCGTGATGGCGTTATCGAGCGCGTAGCCGTATTTGCCGCCCCAACCGTTGAATCCGAAGTCGAGTAGCAAGGGTTCGTTTCGGCACAGGACGGCGATGGGACCGTGGTCGCGCGCCCAACTGTCGTTCGACGGTACGGCGCGCAGCACGATGCGCGCCATGTCCGCGCCGGTGGCGCGCAACCGTTGTTTGACGTGTTCGAGATGTTTGGTGTCGTAGCAAGAGACCAAGACTTTCTCGCGCCGGCTGATTTCGCGTGTGAGATTGTCGAACACCGGTTCGACCGACGCCAAGCGCGGTGCCCAGTCTCCATAGGGATGCGGCCACGTCAGCATGACGCCGCTTTGCTCCGCCCATTCGGGCGGCAGGGAGTAACGGCAGGGCGGAAGGGGCATGGGCGATGCGATGTCGGTGCCGGGCGCGCAATAATAGCCGCGTGCGACGGGGACACCAAGGGCGAAGCGGAGTAGTCGCGGATGCACTTAACGTGCATACGCGCCGCTGAGCGCCCGCGCACGGATGCGCGGGCTGGGGTAACTCGAAGTCAATCCAGTTGCGCCAGGGAGGGCTGGTTTGACACGCACGGACAAACGGTTGCGGAGTAGTCGCGCTTGCACTAAACGTGCATGCGCGCCGCTGAGCGCCGGTACATGGGTGAGCCGCAAAGCGGCGAACGCCCGGCCGGAGTAATCGCCGATGTCCAGTGAACATCGGCGCCGCCGAACGGGCGGGTTGAAATTGTCCGCCCTGGCCCGGCAACGGGCCGGGCTTCGAGCGAAGCATGGGCGAGCGGCGACATTGGGAGCCGCGAGCGCCCGATCAAGGGTGATCGGGCTGGACCTTTGCGCGAAACAGGATGTGCAGCGCGAAGGTGCAGTGAGAAGTACCGGCTGGAGTGTTTCGAGGTCACCGAGGTCGCGCCAGGGATGGCTGGAGTGCGATTAGTATTCTGGCGGTTAATTCTTTAAAAACCTTTGACCTCTACCGGCAAGTAGTTTTCAATTGCGCCTTTCGTTTTTCCAGGCCGCCGAACGATCATATTTCATGAGTCTGATTCGCCCCTTCACCGGCCTACGGCCGGCCCCCGGACGCGCGCAAGACGTAATCGCGCCGCCGTACGACGTGCTTAGTTCTGACGAGGCGCGGAGCCGGGCGGCCGGCAAGCCGTGGAGTTTTCTGCATATCTCCAAGGCTGAGATTGATCTGCCGCTGGGCACCGATCCCTACACCCCCACGGTCTACGCCAAGGCCAGGGGAAACTTCGATCGCATGCTCGCGCAAGCTGTCCTGCTGCGCGACCCCGAACCTTTTTATTACTTGTATCGTCTCGTCATGGGAACGCACACACAGGTCGGACTGGTTGCGGCGGCGTCGGTGACGGCCTACGAAAGCGGGCGCATTCGCCGTCATGAGTTCACGCGCCTCGACAAGGAAGACGATCGCATGCGCCAAATTGAGGCGCTGAATGCGCAGACCGGTCCGGTGTTTCTCACCTACCGGCATACAGCCGAGGTGGATGCGCTTGTGGTGCGCTTGACGGCGGGGGCGCCGGAAGTGGATGCCACCGCTGACGATGGTGTGCGTCACAGTCTGTGGGCAGTACGCGAAGGCTCCGCGATCGAACAGCTGACGCGCGCGTTCGAAAGCATGAAGCGGTTGTACATCGCCGATGGCCATCATCGTGCGGCGGCCGCCGCGCGCTTGGCGCTCGCCCGCCGCGCGGCCAATCCGCGGCGCTCGGGCGACGAGCCGTACGAGTATTTACTCGCTGTCCTGTTCCCGGACAATCAGGTGCGGATTCTCGATTACAACCGTGTGGTGAAGGATTTGCACGGCCTGTCGCGCGCGCAGTTTTTGGCGCGCGTGGGCGCGGCGTTCGAGGTTGCGCCGGCCGCTGCGCCGGTCAAACCCGCCGTTACGGCGGAGTTCGGCATGTATATGGCGCGGCAGTGGTATCGGATTCGCATCCGTCCCGAACGTATTCCGCGTGCCGATGCGGTGCGTCGGTTGGACGTCAGTCTACTTCAGGAAAATCTTCTCGCTCCGATCCTCGGCATCGACGATCCGCGCCGCGACAAGCGCATTGATTTCGTCGGCGGCATCCGCGGCCTGGCCGAGTTGGAACGGCGGGTAACGTCGGGCGAGATGACGGTGGCGTTTTCGCTGTTCCCGACCGCGCTGACCGATCTTATGGCGGTGGCCGACGCAGGTGGGGTCATGCCGCCAAAATCCACCTGGTTCGAACCCAAGCTTGCCGATGGGTTGGTGTCTCATGTATTGGATTGAGCGCGCAGGCGCGCTTACTCAATGGACGTGGAAATTGCCGCATTAATAAACTAGAGTTGTCATATCGGCGTCGCGCTAGAAGGTTAGGCAAGAGTTTCGACGTTCGGCACAACCGCAGTGGATTAGGAGGATAATCAAGCATGAAGGGTCTACGCATCCAATCGTTAATCCCGGCACTATTGGTGACGTTTGTGGTTACACAGATGATGGTGGAATCGACCGCCAGAGCAGATGATGAGAAAGGGACGGGTTGGTTTTTCGAATTTGGGGTCGGGTCGGCCCGTGACCGAAACGAGGTTGTCTCCGGTATCGGCGTCGACAAGACAAACTACGTTCAGCGGGGGTATCTCGGTTACAGGTTCTGGAACTATTTCGGTGTCGAGGGGGGATTTTTAAATTTCAACACCATCAAATATGTGAACAATATGGCGGGGACTACCGATACATTCGATTTCGATGGTTACCACGGCAAACTTTTCGTAAACCTGCCGTTTCATCGGGACAACGAAGGTTTCTATGCGCTATATCTTTCTGGGGGCAGTTGGCATTGGGACGGGCTGGTCCGCAGTCCCAACGGAGGTTCTCATACCCACGGCACCAACCCAACGGCAAGTGTGGGGCTTTTGTTTAGCGGGAGAACCTCGGCGCTAAAGCTGGAGTATGAACGGTTTTTGGTAAATCCGTCTGTTCCGGTCGGTGACTTCGTTAACGACAAGAACAAGCTTAAATACGATGTAGTAACGTTTAATTTTCTGTTCTATCTGTAACCGGCGGAAAATTCGAGGGTACCCTACGGTCAGCGTCCCCCTCGGGGGTATACCGTCCGATCCCACGTGGTTCGAGCCCAAACTCGTCGACGGGTTGGTGTCGCACCTGCTCGATTATTGAGGCGGCATGAATCAACCTGAACATGCTCGACAGCCTATTTCAGCCTTGGCCTTGGATCGAGGTCGTCTTGCCGCCGAAATAAAATGACAGGACGAACGAGCGGAGTTGTATTATGAACTTTGTGCCGACAAAGACATGATCGGGCTTCATTATCCGAAAATTCATAATGATTTTCGTTATTGACCCGGCACATACGGGTATCCACCAAGGTTATGAAAAGCCCATCGCTCACTGCCTTCGCTCAACAACAATCGTGCCGGGTCAATAACCGGCTGTCGCGAGTTTCCAGGTCGCTGTCGGGAACCAGTTTATCAGCGACTCGCAGGCTTGCGGCCGGCATATGAAGTAGCCTTGGGCCTCGTCACAACCAACGGAGGCGAGGAAATCGTACACTTCCTTGGTTTCCACGCCTTCGGCAACGACGGTGAGACCGAGATTGTGGCCGAGCTCGACCACTGAGCGCACGATCATCGCGTCTTTTTTATCCGTAAGGATGCCGGCAATGAATGATTTGTCTATTTTTATCTCGTTGACGGGCAGGCGCTTGATGCTGGCGAGCGAGGTGTAGCCGGTACCGAAGTCGTCAATGGAGAGCCATGCACCCATGCGGCTCAGCGCCACAAGGGTCTCCTCGGCGCGTTTTGGGTCGAGAACGATGGCGCTCTCGGTGATTTCCAGCATCAACTGGTCCGGTTCGGCGCCGGTTGCCTTGAGTGCCTCCTCGATAATTTTCGGTAGGCGCGGGTCGTGCAGCGAGCGCGCCGAGAGGTTCACGCTCACCCGCAGATGAATTCCCTGGCGGCGCGCGCCCTGCCATTGGCTCAGCGCGTCGGTCAGCACCCAGCGGGTCAGCGGGCCTATGAGCCCGGTTTGCTCCGCGGCTAGGATAAATTTGTCGGGCATGAGCAACGCCAAAGAGTTCGGGTGCTGCCAGCGCACCAGCGCCTCGGTGCCGACGATGCGGCCGGTGTTGATCTCCACCTTCGGCTGGAAATGGAGCAGGAGCTGGTCGCCTTCGATCGCGTCGCGCAACTCCGCCATGAGCCCGAGCTGCTCGGGGCTGTGGCGATCGTATTCCGGCGCGTAGACGGCATAGCCGCTCGCCATCTGCTTGGCCCGGTACATCGCGATGTCCGCCCGCTGCAGCAGCGTGTCCGCGTCGTCGGCGTGCTCGGGCATGATCGCCACGCCGATACTGGCCTCGACGGCGATCGGAATCCCGTCGATCATGAACGGCGCTTCCAGAAAACCTTGAAGCTTTTTGATGACCTGTATTACGTCGTCGGCTGCCGCCAGCCGTGGCAGCAGGATGCCGAACTCGTCGCCACCGAGCCGCGCAACGACGTCAGGCGCGAACAACGCGCCGCGCAGCCGCAGACCCAACTGTTGCAGCAGGCTGTCGCCGCGGTTGTGGCCGAGCGTGTCGTTGACGTCCCGGAAGTGTTCGAGGTCCATGAGCAGCAGTGCCAGCGGATGGCGATTCTTCTTCGCCTCCTCGATGGCTTGTTGCACGTATTCGCGGAACCGGACGCGGTTCGGCAGGCCGGTGACCGGGTCGGTGTAGGCGAGGCGATGGATGGTCTCTTCCGCCTGGCGGCGTTCCTGTCGCATGCGCGCCTCGCGCAGCTCGCGCTCGACCGCGGGTACCAGCCGCTTCAGGTTGCCTTTCAGGATATAGTCGTGCGCACCGGCCTTCATGGCCATCACCGCGCGGTCCTCGCCGATGGTGCCGGAGACGATGATGAAGGGAAGATCGAGTCCGGTGCTGCGCAGCAGTGCGAGGGCGTCGAAGGCGTTGAAGTGCGGCATGGTGAAATCGGAAAACACGATGTCCCATTGGCGCGCGGTCAGCTCGGACTGCATTGCCTCGGGCGTCTCGATCCGCGCGAGGACCGGGTCGTAGTCGCCGCGCCGCAGTTCACGGAGAAGCAGCTCGGTGTCGTCCTCCGAGTCCTCGACGATCAGGGCGCGCAGCGGTTTGGGCATTGGGTAAAATTCCTTGATGTCTCCAGGAAAAGAACGCCTATCTCGGCGGCGCTTCGTTCAGCACCAGCCAGTAAAGGCCGAGCTGGCCGATCGTGGTGACAAACTGGTTGAAATCCACCGGCTTGCGGATATAGCTGTTAGCGCCGAGGCGGTAGCCGTTGACCAGATCCTGCTCCTCTTTGGATGAGGTCAGGATGACGACCGGCAACAGGCGCGTGCGCTCGTCCGCACGGATGCGCCGCAGGACCTCCAGGCCGTCTATCTTCGGCAGCTTGAGGTCCAGCATCACAATCGCGGGCTTCTGCAACGGGTCGCGAGCCTTGTAACTCCCCTGACAGAACAGGTAGTCGAGCGCCTCCGCGCCGTCGCGCGCGACATTCACCTGGTTCATGATGTTGTTCTGCCGCAGGGCGCGCCGCGTCAATTCCTCGTCGTCCGGGTTGTCTTCTACTAACAGTATAGTCAGCGCGTTCATGTTCATGGCGGGTTCTACGGTGGTGAAGGCCGCGAGAACGGGCCGAGGGTGAAATAGAAGTTCGCCCCCTTGCCCATCTCACTCTCCGCCCAGGCGCGGCCGCCGTGGCGGTGGATGATGCGCTGCACGGTCGCGAGGCCGATGCCGGTGCCGGGGAAATCGGCCGGGGTGTGCAAACGCTGAAAAGTGCCGAACAGCTTGTCGACGTAGGCCATCTCGAAACCCACGCCATTGTCGCGCACGTAGTAAGCGTGACCTCCCGTGCCATCCGGGAACGAGGCCATCTCGATGCGGGCGCGCGCGGTTCGGCTGGTGAATTTCCACGCATTGCTGAGGAGATTCTCAAGTACGATACGCAGCAGGCGCAGGTCGCCGTCCGCAATCATGCCGTCCTGCATATGGAGCTCGACCTGGCGGTCGGGCTCTGCTCTGCGCAGCTCGGCGATCACGGCCTGCCCCATCTGGCTCAGGTCCACCGGCTCGCGGCGGATCTCGGCGCGCGCGGCGCGCGAGAGCTTGAGCAGGTCGTCGATGAGTTGTCCCATGCGCTGTGTGGAGCCGCGAATCCGTTGCAGGTAGTGGCGGCCCTGATCGTCCAGCCGGTTGGCGCAGTCTTCGAGCAAGGCCTGGCCGAAGCCGTCGATTGAGCGCAGCGGCGCGCGCAAATCGTGTGAGACGGAATAACTGAAGGCTTCAAGCTCTTTGTTGGCCACTTCCAGTTCGGCGGTGCGCTCGACCACGCGCTGCTCGAGCTCGGCTTTCATCCGGTGATCCTCCTCCGACCGTCTGCGCGCGATGGCGATCCGCGATGCCAGAAATATCGCCGCGGCGCAGAGCAACAGGATGAGGCCATATCCCGTCAACAACTGCCGGAGCTGCTCGTCCCTCACCATAAGCCCGAGCGCCGCGCGGGTCGGTTGTTGCGCGACTACGCCCCAGCCGTACCCGGGCACGGCCGCGTAGGCCACAATGGAGTCTTCGCGCTCCACCGGATCGAACTCGGTTTCCACGCCGTGCCCCTCGCGCCGCAGCCGCTCCACGACCGGCATCCCCGACAAGTCGACGATCCCTTCCCGATTCCGGTGCTTGGAATGAAACGCAACCTGCCCCTTCGAATCGACGATGTAGATGAACCCATCCGGGCCGATACCGACCGCCTCGACCCACTCGAGCAGGCTCTCGACCCGTATTTGCAATACCAGAATGCCCACGACGCCTCCGGTCGCGTTCTTGACCGGCACGGCAACCGCGAAAACCTTGAGTCGCGGCACCGCTGCTCTCGTGTAAACCGGAGTGACGTAAGGACGCCACCCGCGGCTCACCCCCTGGAACCATTCGCGGGATGCGAAATTGACGCCGCGCACGCCGGGCAGCGTCGGCACGTCCGCTTTCAGCGTCCCCCCGACATCGGCGAGGAACAGCCGTTCGATATGCGGCAGGTCCCGCGGTACGGCACGCAGGAATCCGCTTGCCTCGACCCACTTTCCCTCCGCGACGAGCTCGTGGACTCGGGGGCGGGTGGCGAGAGAAATGGCGATATCCACGACGCGTCCGAATTTTTCCGCCAAGATGACGGACGTAAGCTGCGCGACGGCCTCTCTACGCGACAACGCCACGGAGGTGAGTTCGCTGTCGATCTCGCGGTAGCTGTGAACCGTGTTCCCGATGATCGCCGCCGAGACGAGCAACAGCACGATCCAACGAACGGGTAAGCGCGCGAAGAACGACTCCATGGTGTAGCGCAGTTTCGCCAAGTCAGTCATACCGGAGGCAGCCTCAGGCATGCGTGCGTGAAACATTCTTCGGCGATGGCGGCCACGCCACGCCAACACGGGCGCTGGCCACGGTTGAGGCCGTCAAGGCGTACCTGCTCCTACCCGCGTTCGTCGAGATAATGCGCCTCCCGGTAGTCGGGACTGGTGCGTAGCGGCGAAGCCATGATTTGTTGTCCTAAATATGTTTAACTTTCAATCTTGTACACAATTAGCCGACCACAATACTCAACTATTAAGTGTAGCGCTCAGCAGATAAGTTGCCACTGCTTGAAAACGGCGTGTTACCGCCCAAAATCGTACAATTTTTCAAAGCGATACGATGTCTTAGCGTTGGCCGCCGTTACTGACCGCGGCCAATATCGCGTCGAGCGCGCTTGCCGGCAATACCCGCCGCAACACGGTAAAAAGATGTGTCGGAAAGGTAACGGCGTAATGCTTTTTCGGTCTGCGCACTTCCAATGCCCGAACCGCTTTCTTCAGTACCGCCTCGGGCGGCAGGGTAAACGGTAACGGTTTTTCGCCCACAAGCCTTGCCTCGATGCGCGCGTAGTAATCGCGGTGAGCGCTCGTTTCTTTGTCGATCCACTTCTTGTAGGCTGCGTGGGAGTTGGCGCGGAGGCGCGTTTTGATCGGACCGGGTTCGATCAGCACAACATGAATATTCGTGTCGCGCAATTCCAGGCGCATTGTATCGGATAGCGCTTCGAGCGCGAATTTCGAGGCGCTGTAAGCGCCGCGGTACGCCAGACAAATAATGCCGAGAAGCGAGCTGATTTGAATAATTCGCCCTTCACCGGCAGCGCGCATCGCCGGTAGTATCCGATTGGTGAGTTCTTGCGTGCCGAAGACATTGGTTTCGAACTGCGCGCGTAGCGCCGAGCGCGTGAGATCCTCCACCGCACCCGGCTGTGCGTAAGCGGCGTTATTGATGAGCGCGAACAGCTTTCCTTGCGTGCGGCGCAGAACGTTATCCGCCGCGGTTCGAATTGAGTTTGGGGAATCGAGATCGAGCTGAAGCGCCTCGAACCCCTGTCCGGCCAGTGTTGCGACGTCCTCGGATTCGCGCGCGCCGGCAAAAACGCGGTAGCCGCGTGCATGCAGGCCCCGCGCCAGGCACAGGCCGATGCCGGAGGAGCAGCCGCTGATCAGGACCGCGCGATCCCTGGAAGATTCCATCGAGTTTGCACGCCGATTTGAAGGTCGGTATCGGTCGGATAGTGTATCTTATTGAGCAGGCGCACCGAGATCGGCGTTGGCATCATGATCCCGAACCCACCGCGGCTTTATTTGTCGAATCAGGCGACCATCGCCCAGGACTTGTTGGCGCGATTGCCGTCGCATGAGTGCCGTCGTTTTTCGTCTGTGCAGGAGCTTGTCGGGGATTGTGCCGGCGCGGTCATCGTCGCGACACCGCCAGAGGCGCAGGCGTTACTCGAACGCGCTGAGGTCAGCGGCGTGGTGGTCGTGTGGTCGCCGCAAGTTCGCACGAGTCTGCCACCGGCGCTGCTCGCTCATCCCGCGGTGACCGGTGCACTCGATGCGGAAAATAGCCGCGATACGGTGTACACGACCCTCAAGTCGGCGCTCACGCTCGCGGCGAACATACGCGGGCGACGCGCGGCACGCATGTTAGGGCAGGTGTTGGAGATCGGGCGCGCACTGGCCTCGGAAAAAGATCTCGACACGCTGTTGCGCTTGATTCTCACCCACGCGCGCAGTCTTACCGACGCCGACGGCGCTTCGATCTACACCCGCGACGGCGATGGGCGACTTTGTTTCCGTTTATGGCAGAACGCCTCGGTGGGCGATGCGACGTCGGTGGAAAACGTGCCGGTGAGCGAAAACAGCATCGCCGGCTATGTGTCGCGTACCGGTTCGGCGCTGGTGCTGGAGGATGTCTATGCCATCGCAGCGGATGCATCCTACCGTTTTAGCGCTGACTCCGACCGCAAGC
>JBGPGJ010000047.1:0-9522 GCA_041483795.1 Sulfurifustaceae bacterium | reverse complement strand
ATTACCATCCTTTGCTTTCATGCAGATCGTTTTGCCGTCGTCCTTGACCTTACTGAATGCCTTTCACCTCGGCGGCAAGCACAACCTCCGTCGACACCAGCATCAACACACCCGTCGGGAACCGGACAAAAATTTTACCGGTCGTCACTGTCTCCGGCGGTAAGTCGAAAGCGGTCAGGGCAGATTAACAAATCGCATTCGGGGCGAGCCACGCGGGGAAACCGAAAATTGTCTGCCCTGGCTTTTGCCGTTCTTCGATATACAGAACGGTAGTCTGTATGGCGAAACGTGGATACACTACGGTCGCCTTATCTCCAAGTCAAATACGGTGCGCACCGGGCAACAATTTCCTGCTTCTATCTATCTGACGGTTCTGCTCTCGATCTGCAACCAGGCCAGTCTCAAGGGGAGCAAGATGCTGGTGACGCTGTACGCGATCGAGCTCGGTGCGAGCCCGTTCACCATCGGACTGCTGGTATCGACGTACGCATTTTTTCCGCTGCTGCTGGCGGTCTACGCCGGGCGGGTCTCAGACCGAGGTGGCGTGCGTCGGCCCATGGCGCTCGGCTCGCTCGGCATGATGCTCGGCTTGGCGCTGCCAGCGGTCATGCCGTCCATGACGGCGCTGTTTCTTTCGGTCGCGATCATCGGCATTTCAAATATTTTTTTTCATGTCTCGGTGCACAACCTCGTCGGCTCCCTTGGCGACTCACACGCCCGCACCAGTAACTTTGGCACCTTTAGTCTCGGTGCGGCAACCGCCGGTTTTCTCGGCCCGATGCTCGTCGGTTTATCCATCGATCATATCGGGCATCTGCCCACATTCGCATTTCTGGCAATTGTCGCCAGCGTGCCCGGCGTTGTCCTCCTATGCTACGCAGGCTTCATTCCGCCTCACATAAAGGTCAAACACGAAGAGCGGACCCGCGGCATGCGCGAGTTGATGGGCACTCCCGCGCTACGGCGAACCCTCATCACCAGTGGCTTGATCCTGACCGGGATCGATCTTTTCAATTTCTACATGCCTATCTATGGCCGGTCCATCGGCCTGTCGGCGTCGGTGATCGGGGTCATCGTCGGCGCCTACGCCGCCGCCGCTTTTGTGGTACGCCTGCAAATGCCAAGACTCGTCAAGCAGTTCGGCGAAGAACGCATTCTGGCCGGATCGCTCATGATGGCCGGCGTGACCTATTTCCTGTTCCCGCTGTTCCAGTATCCGGTCGTTTTGGGTGCGATCTCGTTTTTTCTCGGGCTGGGCCTTGGCTGCGGACAGCCGCTTTCCATCATTCTTACCTATAACAATGCCCCGGCCGGGAGAGCGGGCGAGGCGCTCGGGTTGCGCCTGACTGTGAATAAATTCACGCAGATTCTCGTACCGGTGGTTTTCGGCTCACTCGGGACACTGGGCGTCTACCCCGTGTTTTGGGCTAATGCGATTCTGCTGATGATGAGCGGTTACCTACACGCAAAGCCGAGTAGGTAGCGAAATCCGAACCACCGGCCGACCGTCGCGTCGTATGCCGTCCAAGTCTGACCCCGCCCTACTTCTTCCCGTTGGTCAACATGTCCTTGAGTTTGGCGAAGGGGTTATTAGTCGTCGCCTTCGCGTTTCTGGTCGTCACGCCGAAACCGGCGCCTTCGCCCTTGACCTGTTGCGAATACTTTTGGTGTTCCCAGTCGTGGCAGTAGAGACACAGATTCTCCCAGTTGCTCCCGTCCGGTGGATTGTTGTCGTGGTTATGGTCTTTATGGTGAACGGTGAGTTCATGCAGATTTTCGCGCGTAAACTCGCGCCCGCAGCGCGCGCATACCCACGGATACAGGCGCAGCGACTGCTCGCGATAGCCGCGCATGCGCTCATCGGCCCCTTTTCTCGCCTTGGCGACGATCTCATCGAGTTTGTCGTGATTGATCTCGCCGCGATCTCTGGATGCCATCGGTTTTCCTCACGCCCGGCGACTCGTCACCTCTAGTCGGCGGGTTTCATGCAATAGTTTGCCGTTCAGCGCCGGCGCTGTCACGGGTATCGTGCATTCAACGTTACAACGAAGCAGTCTCCTGAAGTCCACTATCTACGCGTGGTGCGCCATTCGCTATGGCGTGCATTTCTGTTATGTTTTGTGCGGATCGGCTGAATTACTCGCGCTCGCCCCGTTCCGACGCGGTTATGGACAATAACATGCACCCTCGCTTCGATCGCCGTCGCTTTTTGCAAGCGACGGGCGCCCTGCTGATCGCGCCCGCGCTCGCGGTGCCGGGATGCGCCCGACCGCGCTTCACTGCCGATCCCTTTACCCTCGGCGTGGCCTCGGGTGCCCCGCTGCCGGACAGCGTCGTGTTATGGACACGTCTCGCCCCCGATCCGCTTGCCGGCGGCGGCCTGGATTCGCTGGCCATCGCCGTAAACTGGGAAGTCGACGACGACGAGGGATTCGGCACTATCGTGCGCCGCGGCACCGCGAGTGCCGATCCACGCTACGGCCACAGTGTGCATGTCGAGGTAGACGGCCTGCAACCCGATCGGTGGTATTGGTATCGCTTTCTGGTCGGCGACGCCGTAAGCCCCGTAGGACGCACGCGCACCGCACCCGCGCCCGATGCCCTTGGAAGTTTCCGCTTCGCGTTCGCCTCTTGTCAACAATTCGAGCAGGGCTACTACGTCGCGCACCGCCACATGGCGGAGGAGAATCTGGACTTGGTGATCTTTCTCGGTGATTACATCTACGAGTCGTCCTGGGGCAAAAATCACGTGCGCAAGCACGAAGGGCCGGAGCCGCGTACGCTCGAGCAATACCGCAACCGCTATGCCCGCTACAAAAGCGACCCGGATTTGAAGCTGTGTCACGCGCGCTTTCCGTGGATCGTCACCTGGGACGATCACGAGGTCTCCAACGACTACGCCAACGACCGCTCGCAGGACCTGGACCCGAACTTTATCGCGCGCCGCGCCGCCGCCTATCAAGCCTACTACGAGCACATGCCGCTACGCACCAGCGCTCGGCCGCAAGGACCAAACATGCGACTGTACGGGCATCATGACTTCGGTCGCCTGGTGCGCTTTCACGTGCTCGACGACCGTCAATATCGTTCGTATCAGCCATGCCAGCCGCGCGGCCGTGGCGGTTCCGGCATCGTAGGGACATGCGCCGAACGACTGGACCCGCAGCGCTCCATGTTGGGTTTAGAACAAGAAGCCTGGCTCGCCGACAACCTCGCGCGCTCCGGCGCGCGCTGGAACGTCTTGGCGCAGCAGACACTGATGGCCCAACTGAATCGGGGGACTAAAACGGTTCCGAAATTCTGGACCGACGGCTGGGACGGTTATCCGGCGGCGCGACAGCGTTTACTCACGGACATCGTGCAACGCAAACCGGCCAACCCGTTGGTCATCGGCGGCGACGTGCATGCAAACTGGGTATGCGATCTCAAGACCGATTTCGACGATCCGCGCGCGCCCGTGGTAGCCACCGAATTTTGCGGCACATCCATCACCTCTCAAGGACCGACACAGAAGCAGATGGACGCCTGGCGCGCAAACAACCCGCATGCGAAACTTGCCCGCAGCGACAAGCGCGGTTACGTTACCGTCGCACTCGATGAACACCGTGCGCGCGTACACATCCGCGCCATCGTGAGCGAGAAGAATCCGAACTCGCCGATCTCCACCCTGGCGAGCTTTGTCGTCGAAAACGGCCGTCCGGGCGCAGAATCGGAATGACGGCTACCCCAAGGAGAAGGATATGAAAACGCCATTGCAGGGGCTTAT
This sequence comes from Sulfurifustaceae bacterium, assembly GCA_041483795.1. Taxonomy (GTDB): domain Bacteria; phylum Pseudomonadota; class Gammaproteobacteria; order Acidiferrobacterales; family Sulfurifustaceae; genus JAHFQD01. The sequence continues at coordinate 5,756 of JBGPGJ010000047.1, read as the reverse complement.
TGTGGAACAAAAGCCGAGCCATCATCGCATTTACGGTCTGTCCCCTAACGCGGAACGTAATCCGTCCATGTTTAAAGCAGCGGTTATCGCGGGTTTCCTTGTTTCAGTTTCCCTGCTGTCGTTAGTTTCGTTGGCCGCTGCCGAGGACAAGCTGGTGAAGGTGGATACGCGTCCCGATGTGTCGGTTTCGTTCTGGTACATGAAGCGGCCGGGCGCCACGGCGACAGTGGTATTGCTCCCCGGCGGAAGTGGCGCTATCGGCATGAAAGGCGGTGTGCCCACTTCCGGGAATTTTCTCGTCCGCAGCCGCGATTTATTCGCCGCCAACGGCTTCAATGTCGCTGTCGTCGGCAAACCAACCGACAAGGAGGATCTCGATTTTGGATTTCGCGCCAGCCCGCAACACGTGGAGGATCTGAGAAAAGTTGTCGCCTATCTCAAACAGGATGCCGGCCTACCCATCTGGCTCGTCGGCACCAGCCGCGGAACCATCTCGGCCACCGCGGCGGCGATTGCGTTTGGCAATAGCGAACTTGCCGGCATCGTACTCACTTCCAGTGTCACCAGTCGCAAAACCGGCGCGGTACCTACGCAAAAGCTTGGGGAAATCCGTATTCCGGTGCTCGTGATGCACCATGAAAAAGACGCCTGTGTCATTTGCCGACCGCATGAGGTATCTCTCATCATGGACGGTTTGAAAAACACGCCGGTGAAAAAACAGATCATAGCGAACGGCGGCGCTGACCCGCGCGGCGACCCATGCGAAGCTTTCCATTGGCACGGATTCATCGGCATGGAAAAAGAAGCGGTCACCCTCATTTCCGATTGGATCAAGCATCCCGGGCCATAGTGACAACCCTCGATCAAATATCATGACCGCGATAGCGGCGGCCCAAGAACGAACGGCGACATTGCCGAACGGCGTGTTCGCCGCGGCGCTGACGCCGCTGCGCGCCGATCTGAGCATCGATCACGACATGTTCGCCGACCACTGCCGCTGGCTGCTCGCCCACGGTTGCGACGGCATCGCGCCGATGGGTACCACCGGCGAGGCCAATTCCTTCAGCGTCGCCGAGCGCATTGAGGCGCTCGATCGGCTGATCGCCGCGGGCCTTCCCGCACACCGACTCTTGGCCGGGACCGGATGCTGCGCGTTAGCGGATACGGTTGCGCTCACGCGCCACGCGCTCGCCCATGGCGTCGGCGGCGTGCTGATGCTACCGCCGTTCTATTACAAAAACGTGAGCGACGATGGGTTGTACGCCGCCTTCGACCATACGATCCAGCGCGTCGGCGACGCGCGCCTCAGGCTCTACCTCTACCACTTCCCGCAAATGAGCGGTGTGCCGCTCAGTCACGCGTTGATCAGTAGGCTGCTCAAGAATTACCCTGGCACCGTCGTCGGCATGAAGGACTCAAGCGGCGACTGGAACAACATGAAACTACTTTGCGAAACCTTCGCCGGCTTCCGCCTCTACGCCGGAACCGAGAAGTTTCTGCTCGCGGTCGTCCGCGCCGGCGGCGCCGGCTGCATATCGGCGACCACCAACGTCACCTGCCAGCTGGCGGCGCAGGTCTATGCCAAGCGCGCGTCGGCCGAGGGCGATGCGCTGCAACAGCGCCTGACGGCGGTCCGCGACGCTATCGAGAAATTCCCCGCGATCCCGGCGCTTAAGCGTGTAATGGCCGAACGCAGCGGAACTAGTGCGTGGCTCAACCTGCGCCCGCCGCACGTGGCGCTGAGCGAAGATCGCGCGACGGCGCTCAGGGTCGAATTAAAGGACAAGGGGTTCTCATCCTCGTAGCGCGTGCCGATGTTCGCGCACGCGGGCACCACGCCCGGATCAATGCTCACGCGTGTCGCGGAAACGGATATCGGGCCAACGCTCCATGACCAGGTTAAGATTGATCACGGACGGCGCCAGGTAGGCAAGGTTGCCCGCGCGATCTTGCGCCAAACGCGCTTCGTATTGATTGCGGAACTCGGATAATTTCTTGACGTCGTCGCAGTCGATCCAACGCGCGCTGGTGATATCCACCGCGTCGTACTGACACTCAACGCCATATTCGTGCTTCAGGCGCCACGCGACCACGTCGAATTGCAGCGCCCCGACCGCACCAAGGATGAGATCGTTGCCGGCGAGCGGCCGGAAAACCTGGGTCGCGCCCTCTTCCGAAAGCTGGTCGAGCCCTTTTTGCAGCGCCTTCATGCGCATCGGGTCGCGCAACACGACGCGCCGGAATAGCTCTGGTGCGAAGTACGGAACACCGGTGAACTTTAACGCTTCGCCCTCGGTGAAGGTGTCGCCGATCTGGATCGTACCGTGGTTGTGCAAGCCGATGATGTCGCCGGTGTACGCCTCTTCCACCTGCTCGCGCTCGCGCGCCATGAAGGTGATGCAGTTGTGCGCCTGCATCTCGCGTCCGAGTCGCACGTGGGTCATACGCATGCCCTTCTCGTATTTGCCGGAGGTGATGCGCAGGAACGCGATGCGGTCGCGGTGATTCGGGTCCATGTTCGCCTGGATCTTGAATACGAAGCCGGAGAATTTACTTTCCGTCGGCTCGACCGTGCGCGACACCGCCGCGCGCGGGCGTGGACCCGGCGCATGCGCGACGAAGCTGTCGAGTAGTTCCTGGATACCGAAGTTGTTGATGGCCGAACCGAAGAACACCGGCGTGAGTTCGCCGCGCAGGTATGCTTGAAAATCGAAAGCGTGGCTCGCGCCTTGTACGAGTTCCACCGCCTCGCGCAATTCCGCCGTCTGCTCGCCCAAAATTTCATCCAGCCGCGGGTTGGTAAGCCCCTGCACCACTTCGCCCTCGCGGATGCGCCCACCGTGGGTAGGACTGAAGACATGCACACAATCGTCAACGAGGTGATACACACCTTTGAAACGCTTGCCGCGACCGATGGGCCAGGTCACCGGCGCACAACGGATCTTCAGGATGCGCTCGATCTCATCGAGCAGGTCCACCGGTTCGCGCCCTTCGCGATCGAGCTTGTTAATGAAAGTCACGATGGGTGTGTCGCGCAACCGGCACACCTCCATGAGTTTCACCGTGCGCTCTTCGACACCCTTGGCGCTGTCAATCACCATCAACGCGGAGTCCACTGCGGTAAGCGTGCGATAAGTGTCCTCGGAGAAGTCTTCGTGACCCGGTGTATCGAGCAGATTGACGACGTAGTCGCGATAAGGGAACTGCATCACCGACGAGGTGACGGAGATACCGCGTTGCTTCTCCAGCTCCATCCAGTCGGAGGTGGCGTGGCGCGCGGCCTTGCGCCCCTTCACCGCGCCCGCGAGCTGGATCGCGCCGCCGAAAAGCAGCAGCTTCTCGGTCAACGTGGTCTTGCCGGCGTCCGGGTGCGAGATGATGGCAAAGGTACGGCGGCGGGCGATTTCGCTCGCAAGATCAGACATAGAGAGGCAGGGGATTCAGGTCTATGAAAGCGCGCGATTATACCGGATTCGATCGGCTTGGATAACCCACGAGCCGGCGTGGGTACGTTGATTCGTGGGTCGGATAGGACTACGGAGCAAGTTCAATACACCAAGGCTCGATTCCCCGGTCTCGTGGATCATTGCAGATACGGCTTCAGTCCCAGCGGTCGTCGCACACCTCGATCGCGCCGTCGTGCACGCGCACCGGAAAGACATGCACCGGCTCGATCGCGGGTGGCGCGGTCACGGCGCCGGTGCGCACATTGAAGCGCGCGCCGTGACGCGGGCAAACGATTTCCTCGCCCTCCACGTCTCCACCGGAGAGCGACTCGCCGTCGTGCGTACAAACGTCATCAATGACATGATATTCACCGCCGAGGTTAAACACGGCCACCATGGTCCCGTCCACCTCGGCGATCTTGAATCCGCCAGGCTGGATTTCGCCCTCGCGGGCTACAACGATCCAATTCGCCACGGTACGTCTCGATCAATCCATGCCGAGTTGCAGCCGGGCCGCCTCGGTCATCCGTTCCCGCGTCCACGGCGGTTCCCACACAATTTCGACTTGCGCGTCCTGCACACCGGCGACACCTTCGACCGCCTGCTCCACCGTCGCCGGGAACGTCTGCGCCACCGGACAGCCGGGTGCGGTAAGCGTCATGAGGATATGCACGCGCCCAAGTTTCTCATCGATTTCCAGCGCGTAAATGAGCCCGAGATCGTAGATGTTCACCGGAATCTCCGGGTCATAGACCGTGCGCAACGCCTCGATAACGCGCTCATGCAGATCGGTGGCTGACTGCGACGCGCTGTTTACGCTGACATCGTTCATGGATGCTCCCCCGGAGGGCAATAGGGTGCCGGCTCGTGCTCAGTCGAGACGATATCCTGCCGGTTCTCCAACGCGGCATTCAAGACGTGCCACGCGAGCGTCGCACACTTCACGCGCATCGGATACTCGCGCACGCCGGTAAGAATCGAAAGCTTGCCGAGATTCTTCGCGGGACCTTCGTTGGACAGGAGTTCGTGCACGGCATGAAACAGCTGCCGCGTCTGCTCCACGGTTTTTCCCTTCACCGCCTCGGTCATCATCGAGGCGGAGGCCGTCGAAATGGCGCAACCGGCGCCCTCGAAACCAACGTCCTGAACGACGCCGTTTTCGATGCGCAGGTGCACCTGAAATTCGTCGTTGCACACCGGGTTGAAACCATGCGCGTGATACGTGCTGCCCGGCGGATTCTTGAGGAAGTTGCGCGGGTTGCGGTTGTGATCGAGGATCATCTCCTCGTAGAGCGAACGCGTGTCCAGGTTCATGTCACGAGTTTCTGTATCGGCTGCCCTTGCAGCAGACGCGCGGCGAAGTCGCGTTCGAGCGCCATACGCAACGGCGCCAGGCGCATGCGCGCCAGTATGTCGCTGGCAAAAGCGTAAACGAGCAACTGACGCGCGAGCGTTTCATCGAGCGCACGCGTGCGCAAGTAGAACAACGCATCCGGGTCGAGGCTGCCGACGGTGGAGCCATGCGAACACTTCACGTCATCGGCATAGATCTCGAATTGCGGGCGGCTGTCGGCCTCGGCGCTGTCGGACAGCAGCAGATTGTGGTTCGCCTGCTCGGCGTCGGTGCGCTGCGCCTGCGGATGCACTACCACGCGTCCGCTGAAAATACCGCGCGCGTGATTGTCGAGCACGCCCTTGTACCACTCGCGGCTGGTGCCTCGCGGGCGCCGGTGTTCAATACGAGTGTGATGATCCATGTGCTGGCGCCCGTGTCCGACGTAGAGACCGTTCAAAGCGCATTCGGCGCCTTCGGCGTCGAGCGTGCAGGTAAGCTCGTGGCGCACCAGCCGCCCACCGAGCGTGACGCTGTGCGAGGCGTAGCGGCTGTCACGTGTTTGGTAAACATGCGTGGCGCCGAGATGGTAGGCGGTTTCAACCTCGCGCTCGATACGGTAATGTTCGAGCGCCGCCGCCGGCTCGGTCACGACTTCGGTGACCGCGTTTGTAAGATATGTTCCTGCGCCGAGTGCCACATAGTGCTCGACGACCGTTGCCCGACTACCCACCTCGGCCACGATGAGGTTGCGCAGATAGATGGCGACGTCGGCTGTGCCACTTGCGACAAACAAGAGATTGATCGGCTCTTCCACAACGGTATCGCGCCCGATACGAACGAAGGCGCCATCGCGCAAGAAGGCGGCGTTGAGCGCGGCGAATCCATGCTGCGAAGACGACATATATCGGCCAAGCCAAGGCTCGAGGGTTTGCGGCTCATCGCTAAGCACCTGCGCCAAGCTCGCGACGCGCACT
>JBGPGJ010000046.1:0-9726 GCA_041483795.1 Sulfurifustaceae bacterium | reverse complement strand
TCCGGTATACCTCATACAAAGCAAGGCGTTCGATAAGAATGCTTATTTCGTGCGCGTCGGTTTTTTCCCACGATTTGACGATGCGAGCGCCTTTCGCGATACCGTGCTCGCCAAGTACCCCGCGGCGCAGGTCACCGAAGTTTCGAGTAGCGAATTTGCCGTCGTCCGACGTACGTTCCCGGCATTTAAGATGGGGGCTCCGAAAATAGAGGCCAAGAAGATCGCGCCCCAGTTGGCACCGCCCGCACCGGTGCCGGTGCCGACGCCCCCGACCGTCGCGGGCGCTTTCTCTTCCAAGGCGCTGTATGTCATTCAGCTTGAGGTGAGCGATCGAGCCATACGAGCGGCGCGCGCTCCACTACCGGCTCCGCTTAAAAACTACCGGCTTTATACCACGGAAATACACGACAAGGAAAAGACACGTTACCACTTAAAACTCGGGTTCTTCGAAAAAGAGCAGGATGTCTATGCCGCGCGCCAACAGTTGAAGGCCGCTTATCCCGACGCGAAAGTGATGCGCGTAACGATGAATGAACAAAACGAATCCGTGCGCACTGCGTTGGGTGCGCCGGAGACATCACCGGGCCGAGTTGCGGTGGCGCCGAAACCAGCACCCGCACCAGCGCCCGCTCCAACCACCGTCGCCCCGGAGGTTCTGCCGAGCGTTACCATGGCGCCGGCAACTTCCTACGATCCCGAGGCTCTCGCGTTATTGGACAAAGGCCGTGCGGCGCTCGCAAGTGGCGACAACTTTGCGGCCATTGTCGCACTCGATAAATTGTTGCGACTGCCTCCCAACCGCCATTCGCCTGATGCGCAGGAATTCATCGGACTCGCGCGCCAACGCGCCGGAGAAACCGCGGCGGCACGCAAAGAATATGAACTCTATCTACGCCTTTACCCGACCGGCGAAGGCGCCGATCGTGTGCGCCAACGTCTCGCTGCACTCGAGGCCCCGATAGCGCGAACACCTGCTCCCGTGCTCAAAACCGTAAAGCCACGCATGGAGGCACAATCGACGATCATCGGAAATTTCTCACAGTATTACTACCACGGGGCCAGCAAACTCGACACCACGGACTTGGTACAAACGGCAAACACGCAAAACCTTCCGGCGCTGACCAAAACCGATCAAAGCTCGCTGGTGAACAGCCTCAACTTTATGCACCGCTACCGTAGCGAGGAATACGATAACCGCCTTGTGATACGCGACACCTATACCAAGAACTTCTTGCAGGGCCAGAAAGATATCAATCGCCCCAGCGCCATTTACTACGAAATCAAGGACCGCAAGCTTGACTATTCAACGCGCGTCGGCCGTCAACCCGGCGGCTCTATCGGCGTGCTCGGGCGCTTTGACGGCTTGCTTGCCGGCTACAACTTTTCCCCCAAGTGGCGCGTCAACGTGGTGGGCGGCGTTCCGATCGACAACACATACGATTCGAAACAGCGTTTCTACGGCGCCAGTGTAGATATCGGTCCGTATGCGGAACATTGGGGCGGCACCCTCTACACCTTCGAACAACAGGTCGACGGGGTCACGGACCGTCATGCCGTGGGGACTGAGCTTCGCTATTACCATCAGGCGTTCACCGTGTTCGGTTTGCTCGATTATGACACCGAGTTCCAAACCTCGAATATTGCCTTGCTGCAAGGCAATTGGACCGCTAGCACCGGTACCTCCGCCCACATGGTTCTCGACAAGCGCAAAACGCCGTCGTTGACGCTGACCAATGCCTTACTCGGTGAATCGGATACATCAATCAAGTCGCAGCTGCAAACCAAATCCTACGACGCGCTAAAACAACAGGCGCTTAACTTGACTTCCACGACAGACCTGTACAGCGTGGGCCTGTCGCACCCGTTGACCACGCGTTGGCAGGCGGGATTCGACGTGCAGTCGGCACACACCTCGAGCACCGTGGGCACGGCCAATCAACCGGCACAACCCGACACCGGCAAGATTTACACCTACACGGGAAATTTCATTGGCACCGGCATCTTCGCGCAACGCGATATTAACGTGATAAGCATTAGCCACATCAACGCCCCGACATATGCCGGTAACTCGTATTCCTTGACCAACCGATTGCTATGGGGTCCGAGCTGGAGCCTCGACACTAAACTGAATTGGTACTCCCAGTATGATTCAAGCACCAATAGCGACCTGAAGCGATTCTCACCTTCGTTGAAACCCGCTTACAAGTGGAAACAGAATATTACCGTGGAAGCGGAATTTGGCGAAGAGCGCACGACCACTACCAGTCCGACGACTGAAGATAGAATAAAGCGGCGTTATTGGTCGCTCGGATACCGCTGGGATTTCTGACCCATTCCAGCCATTAGCGCGACGTGGTCGGCTGTTTTCTCCTGGATCCCCGCTTACCACATGCGGGGTAGGTACCGACACCATGCCGGAATGACACCCGTCTATCGGCCGGGCATCGCTTGATAAAACCCATTCGCCTGCACCAGCTCAATGGATACATCGAAAAGCGTACTCAGATTTTCGCCGGTGAGAATCTTGGACTTCTCGCCTTGTGCGAAAATCTTTCCATCCTTCAACAACACCGCATGCGAGATCTCCGGGGGGATTTCGTGAATATGGTGGGTGACGAGAATCACCGTCTTACCCTTCTGCATCAGGCTGCGAATAATGTCGAGATAGTGAAAACAGGCCTGCACGTCGAGGCCGCTGGTGGGTTCGTCCAGAATCAGCGTGCCGGGATTGCTGATCAGCGCGCGGCCAAGCAAAAAGCGGCGCTGCTCACCGGTGGACATTTCAGCGAACAGCTTGTGCTTCAGCTCGGCGATGCCGAGGTCGGCCATGATTCGCTCGGCGCGCTGCATTTCGTCTTCGCTAAAAATCTGATGCGCCCAGATATTGACGCTCGAGTAAAATCCCGAAAGGATGACGTTGAGTCCCTTCGCATAGGCGGTGTACTCGCGCTGCAGATCGTGCGAGACGATGCCCAGGTGTGAGCGCAATTCCCACACATTCCAATGCTCTTTACCGAAGATGCGCATGTAACTGTCATCGCCATGCACGGGATAAATTTCCCGCGATAGCAGTTTGAGCAACGTCGTTTTGCCGGCGCCGTTGGGTCCGAGAATGACAGTGTTGCGCCTCTGGAGCAGTTCGAGCGAGAGATTGTCGAAAACGCGCGTATCGCCGCGATACGCGGTGACGTTCTTGAGTTCGATAATTGTTTGCATGCGCGATTGGCAGGAAAATCGGAGACCGCGTGAGCAACGCTACTATTTCTTCTTGCTACCCTGCTTCTTCGCCTGCGCTATCGCGTGCTGCAGCTGCTGGGCCGCGTCGCTCTCCGGTGGCAACGTGGCGAGGAGCTTGCCCCACAGATCGAGCGCACGCGGCATCTCGCCGCGATCATAGGCGGCGATGCCGAGAAACCACAGCTCTTCTGGACTTTCCGCCTGAAAGTTCCTGGGCAACAGACGGTAGGCATGGTCATAGGCGAGCTTCGCGTCTTCCAGGCGCCCCAGTACCCCGTACGATCGACCGAGTCGCAACCAGCCGGAAAGATCATCCGGATTCTCCTGCAAACGCTTCTCCAGCCGCGCTACCATCTGCATCGGATCGGGCATGCCACCGGTGGAAGCGGTGGGGACTTGCTCCAGCTGAGCGAGCGGTACGCTGACGTTGACGAAATAAAGACTCACCGCCGCGAGCGGCACAATCAACGCCAGCGCCGCCACCGTCCAACGCCACGTCTGCGTCGAGCGCGGATTTTCCTTCGTCGCTTGCTCCGTCTCGGACGCAAGTGCGTCGAGCTTTTTCAGCACCGGCGCCAACTCGGCTTCGAGCCGCGTGCGTTCATCGACTGCGGTATCGGTCTCCATGGTTCGATCGCGCTCGTCGAGATCGAGTTCGTTCAACTGCGCGAGCAAACGGTCGCGCACACCAATCAATTGGTAATACTCCTCGCGCGATTTCACGTTCGTAGCGCGCGCGAGCGGGCGCACCAGGAACCACACCGTCGCCGCCGCGAGAACGGCCGCCAGGGTGACTAGAACGATCGTCATACGCTCCCTTCTCTCAATTAAATGAAAACAACCTGCCATCCATGGCGTCGCTTGCCTGCTTCCGATGGATCCCAGCCCGCACTTCTCGCTGCGCCTTTGCGCTACGCTTCCTGCTCTGCTCGAAGTCCAGCCCGACCTTCCCTGGTCGGGCGTTCGCTGCTATCGCAGCTCACCCATGTGCGGGCGCTCGACGGCGCGAGTGAGACGGGGTTCTCGCGGATGCACTTAACGTGCATTCGCGTTGTCGAATGGGTGTAATGGGTTTCGTTGTATTTTTGGTGGCAAACGTTAAGTGACTTCGCGACTACCCCGACTCGCTCTCGCGCGCGCGATGTACGCGTTCGAGGTCCTTTTTTGAGAGTTTTGCCGGTGGCGGGAGTGTCTGGTGCCGGCGACGCCGGAGGTAGAAAAAGGCCGTCACGCCCAACACTGCGGCAAACAGCGCCGGCATCGCCCACAGCAACGTTCCCGGTCCCTCGACCGGCGGCTTCATAAGCACATAGTTGCCGTAGCGATCCACGAAATATTGCATGATCTGTGCGCGCGATTTCCCGGCCTTGAGCTGTTCGCGGATGATGTCACGCATGTCACGCGCGAGATCGGCATTGGACTCCGATATCGGCTGGTTCTGGCATACCGTGCAGCGCAGATCGCCCGCGATGTCGAGCATTTGTCGCTCAAGGGGATCTTCTTTTACCTGATCGGCAAAAACGGGAACCGCAAGAACCACTGACAACACAAAACCACCGATAGTCGCTGACAGACTGAATTCGCGCTTATGCGGAAATGTCAAAAACGAAACCGATCCGCTCTTATCCGTGCTCATCCGCCGTTCCAAAATATTTATGACTTCGCAGGTGCCAACGCGCCAGTGGGTTCAGATTCACGAGCGCGCCGCCGGCTACTTAGCGAGAACAGCAGGCCCGCGATGATGATTACACCGCCGCCCCAAATGAACTGCACGAGCGGATTCACGTACACGTGCACCGCCCAGCGATTACCGTCGGCGGGTTCGGCGAGCACGGTGTAGACATCGCGCAGCGGCGTGGAATCGATGCCGGTTTCCGTCATGAGTTGTTCCTGGCGTGGATAGCGGCGCTTCTCGGGAAACACCGCGCGCCCGCTGTTGAGCAGCGTCAATTTGGCCTGCAAGGCGTCGTAGTTATCGCGCCGAAACTCGCGCAACCCATCCAAGCGCAGCCGCTCGCCGCCGACTTCCACCACGTCACCCGGCGCCATGACGACGGTGCTTTCGGTGCGAAACAGGCCCGAGCCCACAAGCCCGAGGGCGATCACCACAATTCCGCAGTGCACGATCATGCCGCCATAGTGCCGGCGATTGAGCAGCACGGTCTTTATCAGCGAGCGCCCAATATTTTCTTTGAGTTGCGAGCGCCGCGTGCGTACGGCGCGAGTGTAGTCGGTCACGAGCGTCGCAAACGCAAAGAGGGCGAGCCCCAAAGCCGCCGGGCCGATCCAATGCAACGGGCGCATGAACGCGGCCATCAATGCCGCGGCCACGACACCCACAATCGCCGAAATCGCCAGGCGCCGCCACAGACGCTCCATATTGGCCTTGCGCCAGGGCGTGAGCGGTCCGATACCCATCAGCAGCACGAGCAGCAGAAAGATTGGCACCATGACGGTATTAAAGTACGGCGCGCCGACGGTAATTTTGTCGCCGTAGAATGCATCGAGCGCCAATGGATAAAGCGTGCCGAGCAATACACAGGCGCAGGCGAGCGTGAAAATGACGTTATTCCAGACAAACAGCGATTCGCGCGAAAGAAACGAGGTAATCGCCTCGCGCGCCTCCTGATAGCGACCCTTCACGAGGAAAATGCCGAACGACACCGATAGCACGATCGTCATGAACGCGAGGATGTACGCGCCCCGCCCCGGGTCCACGGCAAATGCATGTACCGAGGACAACACGCCGGAGCGCACGAGGAAGGTTCCGAGGAGCGAGAGCGAGAACGTGGAAATTACGAGGAAAATGTTCCACGCGTGCAGCATCTGGCGGCGATCCTGTACGGTAATCGAATGCACCAGCGCCGTGCCGAGCAGCCAAGGCATGAACGAAGCGTTTTCGACCGGGTCCCAGGCCCAGTAACCGCCCCAGCCGAGTTCGTAATACGCCCACCAACCGCCCAGCAGGATACCGGTGGTAAGAAATCCCCAGGCGATCAATGTCCAACGGCGGATCAGGCCGACCCAGAGCTCACTCTTCCAGTTCGTCAGCAACGCCGTCATGGCAAAGGCAAACGGCACCGAGAAACCGACGTATCCGAGATACAACATCGGCGGGTGAATGACCATCGCCGGGTCTTGCAATAGCGGATTCAGGTCGTTTCCGTCGGCCGGTATTGGAAACAACCGCGTGAACGGATTCGACAAGAACAATATCAGCCCGAAGAAACCGACCACGAGCCAGCCTTGCACTGCGAGGATGACGGGCACGTGTGCCGGATAGCGCGTGCGGCCGTACCAGGCCACCACGAGTGTGTACAGCGTCAGAATCCACACCCAGAGGTACAGCGAACCTTCGTGTCCTCCCCATAACGCCGCAACCTTATAAAAGAGCGGTAACAGCGTGTTCGAGTGCTCGGCTACGTACAGTACCGAGAAATTGCTGGTCACAAACGCATGAATTAACGTAATGCCGCCGATGGTCGTAAGTGCAAACACCAGGATGGCGGCGTTAACGGACAGCGACGCCAGGCGCGGTTGGCGCGTCAAACGCCCCGCGAGCGGGGCGAAACCCTGGACCAACGCGACCGCCAACGCGAGATGCGCGCTAAAATGGCCGAATTCGATGAGATAAAGCGTGGAGCTGGTCACGAATTACGAGAAAATTGTCGAGACGATTGATCGATTCAACTGAAAATTCATCGCGCGAGGGTACCCGATACTTGTTGAGAGGTATAGAGCATCGGTGACGACCGTCACGTGCGCAACGACAACCGGAAACCGTCCTTCCACAATTCACAGTTTCTGTGGATAAGACTGTGCGTAAAGTCATTCGCTGCTAGACAAACAGGCCGTGCGCAAGTATTACCGTTAGATTGGATATTTTTTAAACAGGTTATTTTCTTCTATACAAAACAGTCAGTTGTAATACTTGCCGTATTACGGCATTGCGCCTAGTCCTTGTCGCATAAAGAATTTTTTTTCCTGTGCACAAGCACACTTTTTAAGCAGCTAGGAAAGCCCAAGGAAATCAGGCTAGTCCCGCGACATCCTCGATACAACCCGCTGGTTTCGGCCGGCGACTGGGCGCTGCTTCCTACGATCTCCTGCTGCTCACGTATGAGGCGGGTTGATTTCAGCGCGCGGGGAAGAGCGCACGATCGAGCGCTTCGTGCAGTGCCGCGATCCCCAACACGGTTTCGCGCGCATCCATTGCGATGCCTGTGGGCACGATTACCTGCTCGCCTTCTCCCGCATTTGAGTTCCGAGGCCTGGCCGGTGCACGCCAGCCTGCCGCGCTCACCGATCATCCCGTTCCCGACATCGCCTGAGCGCGACCCGCGCGCCGGCGCTTGATCCGGCTCACCCGGCGAGTGCATGACTTGCCGCAACGCCCGTCTCGAAGCGCGCGGGGAGCGCCGATCCGGCTGCCGAACGCGACCGGCCACCCGGATCAATCTTTTTTTTCTCGCAGATCGACCAGATCCTCTAGCGCGCTGGCCGCAGTCTCACCAACGTCGTTACCATGACCGTATTCACATCTTTTTGAATAAAGGAGTCGCGCTACGGCGACCGCTTCGTCGAGATGCGGAAGAACATGTTCCAGAACGCCGACTATCCGGGCAGCGCGCTCATCACCGTCACCAACTTCGCGCGGCCGGGGATCGAGATCCAGGCGGTGGGCGCGATCGGCGACCGCTGTTCCGGCGACAATCCCTGCTCGGCTGAAATGCAGGCGAAGAAGCGGTAACGGCGCACCGCGAAGTTGCATCCGAGCTCAGCGCTGAGGCCCGTGCCCCCGGGTGGCCATGCCTGATCCGCCGCAGCGGACCGGGCCGCTTGCGTTGACCTAGATCAAAAGGGTGCGCCCCTCGGGGGTAGGCTAGCCGGATGCTTGCCAGGCATATGTCGACCCGTTCGCCTTGCACCGACCGCTCCATGCGACTTACCGACCACGGCGCAACCAAGACTGGCAGTTTGTTGACATAGCTCAACATCGAGGCGCTTCCATACGCCTATCATTAGATAGACCCAAGGAAAACCTGGATGAACCGATTTCCTTATCTGGTGACTGACCGATGAACAAGACCGTGTCGCTGCCGCACGCCGGTCGTTTCTTCGAGGTCCGTTTCGAGTCGATCGGGGGCCTGGGTGCCCACGCGGCCGGGCAGGTGCTGGCAAGCGCCGCAGTGCTGAGGATGGGGCTGAACGGCGCCCACTTTTCCTCGTACGGGTCGGAGAAGAAGGGTTCGCTGGTGCGCTCGTTCGTGCGGCTGGGGCCCGCGGAGCGTCCGATCCGCACCAGCGCGCCGGTCGAGATGCCCGATGCCATCGTCGTATTCCACTCGGCGCTGCTGCGCAATCCGGCGACCCTCGCCGGGCTGCGCCGGGACGGCACGTTCGTCTGCAACGCGCCGCCGGGTCTCGCGCTGGAGGGACTTGCCGCGTTGCCGCGCACCGCGCGCGCGATCCGCGTTGACGCGCTCGGGATCGCAGTGCAGGAGAAATCCCGTCCCAACGCGGTGCTCCTGGGGACGCTTTGCGGCGCATTTCCGTTTCTCCGCGCGGAAACAGTCCTCGCGGCGCTCTCCGAGGAATTCGCCGGCAGGCATCCGGAGGCGGTCGCGTCGAACGAGCGCGCGTTCCGGCGCGGCGCGAGCGAGTTCGAGGAGCTCGATGGCGTGGGCCGCGCCGAGGGCGACCTGCCGGTTGCGCGCCCCGAGCCGGAGTGGGGCTACGAGACGCAGCCGGTGGGCGGGATCATCCCCGCGCCGGGCAACACGGCGTGGAACGACCTTTCGACTTCGCGCTCCGGGTGGATGCCGGTCCTGCACGACGAGAAGTGCATCCACTGCGGCGTGTGCGATCTCGTATGCCCGGACTTCTGCTTGGCCTGGGGCGAGGGCGAGGAAAGCGGCAAGTTCGAGCGCGAATTGATGGGCATTGACTACCGCTACTGCAAGGGCTGCCTGCGCTGCGTCGAGTCCTGCCCGACCGGCGCGCTCACCAAGGAAACGGAAACGCCCGGCCTTGCCGACCGGCTGCGCGTGCCGCTGTTCCCGGAACTGATCGGATGAAGGGGGAAACCATGACGAACCAGGCCTTGGCCACCGCTGTCCGCGCGACGGACGTTCCGGCGGGCCGCGTGCGGCAGAAGCTTAAGTTCAAGAGCGGTAACGAAGCCGCAGCGCTCGCGGCGCGCGACATCGGCTTTCACCTGATGGGCTACTTCCCGATCACGCCCTCGACCGAGGTCGCCGAAACCCTCTCGAAAATGCAGGCCGAGGGCGAGCACGACATCGTGATGGTCGCCGGCGACGGCGAGCATGGCGCCGCAGGCATCTGCTATGGCGCCGCGCTCGGCGGAGGCCGGGTACTCAATGCTACCAGCTCGCAGGGCCTGCTATACGCGCTCGAGCAGCTCCCAGTGCAGGCGGGTACGCGCGTGCCCATGGTGCTCAACATCGCCGCGCGGACCGTCTCCGGGCC